>JAYVWK010000184.1:0-11479 GCA_043786185.1 Burkholderiales bacterium | reverse complement strand
CTGTTGGTGTGCAGGGTGGCGAATACCAGATGACCGGTCAAGGACGCTTCGATGCCGGTGCTGGTGGTCTCGGCATCGCGCATCTCGCCAACCATGATGATGTCTGGATCGGCACGCAGGAAGGCCTTCATGACCACTGCGAAATCCAGACCCGCCTTCTTGTTGACCTGGACCTGACGCAAGCCCTTCTGCGTGATCTCGACCGGGTCTTCCGCAGTCCATATCTTGGTGTCGGGCGTGTTGAGGAAGCCCAGCACCGAATGCAGTGTGGTGGTCTTGCCGGAGCCGGTGGGGCCGCAGACGAAAAACAGGCCATACGGCTTGCTGACGGTCTTTTTCAAGGCCTCGAGGTTTTTCTTGGTGACCCCCAGGCTGTCGAGAGGAATCGGTTCGCCCGCGGCAAGAATCCGCATAACCACGTCTTCAACGCCGCCTGCGGTGGGAATGGTCGCAACGCGCAATTCGATGTCGAGCGGCCCGTATTTCTTGAACTTGATCTTGCCGTCCTGCGGCCTGCGCTTTTCCGAGATATCAAGGTCGCACATGATCTTGATGCGAGCCACGATGGCGGCGCGGTAACTCGCGGGTATCTCGATATAGGGCGCGAGCGAGCCATCCTTGCGGAAGCGGATCTCGGTCTTGGCCTTGCCGGGATACGGTTCGATGTGGATGTCCGACACACCCTGGTGATAGGCATCGACGATGATCTTGTTGACCAGCTTGACCAGTTCGTTATCGGCCGCCGCGTTGAAGTCATCACCGTCGCTTGCGACCGCCGAGAGTTCGTCCTCGTCGCCCATGTTGGTCAGCAGATCGTCAATCGTGCTGGTATCGCCTACTTCACCGAAAAAGGCATTGAGTGTCTGCTTGAATTCAATCGCCGTTGTGACCTTGTAGATCACCTTGCTGGCACGCGGAAAAATGTTGTTGACGATGCGCGAACTCTTGACCCGCTCCGGATCGAGGCACAGAACAATCAGGCCTTCCTTGGCATCGTCGATCGGCAACCACTGGCTGGACTCGACGTAATCGCGCTTGAGATTCTTCAACAGGTCGGCAGGCTTGATCCGGTCAGCCTTGAAGGGCTCGTGCGGAACACCGAAAAATTTCGCCAGGGCCGCGCCCATGGCAGGCACCTTGACCTGAAATTCACCGATCAGCACCTCTTCGACATCGACACCCTTGCGCCGCGCCGAGCGGGTGGCTAGTTCAAACTCCTGCGCCGACAATACCGCATCGGCCACCAGATAGTCGTACTTCGTTTTGACCGGCTGCGCCGCCTTCTGGCGCTGCCTGAAAGCGATGGCGAGCGTCTGGGTCAGCCCGATCGCGCCTTCCTCCTCGAGTTGGCCAAACGGCTGGCCCGACTTGTTGTTGATGATCTGGACCACGCCGATCAGTTCGCTGGACTGGGCGTCCACCACCGGGGCACACAGCACCTGTTTGGTGCGGTAGCCAGTGCGCTTGTCGACCTCCTGCAGGAACCGCAGGTTGGCGTTGTATGACTTCAGTTCCGATTCGTCATACACGTCGCGCAGGTTGATCAACTTTTTCGATAGCGCAACGTAACCGGCGATGCTCTGTTCGGCAATCGGGAGTTTCAAATCCTTGAACGAGTTGAGTCCGGTCTTGATCTTGGAAATGATTGAGGCCTTGTCCTCGCCAACGACATAAATGGTCAAACGATCGGCATTGAAGAGGTTGCAGATATCCTGGCTGACCTCCAGCATGATCTCGTCGACGTTGTTGGTCGCGTGAATCCGGTTGGTAACTGTTTGAAGGTTCTTCTGGAAATTGAGCTTGAGACTGACATCTGCGGACTGTGCCGCCGGCTTTGGACTCAGAACAGCGCTCATGACTCACCCCAACCAGCAAGAAATGTCGGCTTGCCGGAAATCCGGCACCGACATGTCGATAAATCGCAAGATATGCGCCAACCCATGTCACTCAGTCTTGCGGGCGGCCCACAGACCACCGTCAAGCAGGAATACCTTGAAGCCCCGATGCGCCAGCAAAAACGCCGCCGCTGAACTACGCCTTCCGCTTTGGCAGTAAACCACGTATTCCCGCGATTTATCGAGGACGTTGAAGGCATTGCGAATCTCGGCCAGCGGGATGTTGATCGCTCCCGCGAGCCGGTCGTACTGGTACTCCGAGGGATAGCGCACATCCAGCCATTGTGCGCCCGCGGCAACCTTGGCGTTTGCCGTCTCGAACTTGATCCGGTTGATCAGTGGTTCCTTCAGCAGCGCGACAAAATCATGCTTGGCCAGTCGCAGCAAGACACCGGGCAACTTCATGGTCACTGTGGCGTTACGCTTGGCATCCGACACCAGGGCTTCCTCGCCGAAGGCATCCCCGCTTTTCAGATCCGCAAGGGTCACCACCACCCCGCCTACCAGGCGGGTAACCGCCGCCCGACCGGATTCGATGACATAGTAGTAATCGCCTTCCTCGCCTTCCCGCAGGATGATGTCGCCGGCTTGGACCTCAAGCCTGGCGAAGCGATTGAGCAGTTCCGCGATATGTGCCGAAGGCAGGTTCGAAAACGCGCCCGACCTGAGGTTGGACATGCTGAACACGCCGGACATGACTTTCCACTGTGGCAAGGCTGGCGTATCTTCCTGGACCAGCACCTTCAGCCGTCCGGTGCGCGTGGCGTCGAACTCGGCCAACTGATCCCAGGTCAGCATGATGTCAAGCAGGTCACGATCTATGCGTATCAGCTCAAGGTCGGTCACGGCGCGACCGGCGACGACACCCTTGGGCCGTGACAGCGCAGAACGTGCGGCGTCGGTCCCGGCCAGCACTGTTTCGCCACTGCCGTCGGCAAACAGCAAAAGAAGCTCGCCTTTGGCCAGAAACGCCAATTGCTCCGAGCTGCCGCGCATATGGAACGGGTCACTACCGGCGGAGACGTGCTCGAGGAAGCAAAGGTCGGCAAACTCTTCGAGCCGCGTGCCGGAGAGCGATCCCAGCGGATCGAAAGCCCGCAGGATATCGATGGAAACAGAGCGCTCAGCCATGGCTGCCATCAAAGCTCGAATACCTGACCGTTTTGCAGCATTCGCGGCTTGTAGTCGCCGGCAAACTCCTCAATTTCCTGCATCGTCAACTCGATTTCGCCCGGCTTGAGATGGGTGATGAAAATCTCCGCCGAGCGCTCAAGTTTGGCTAGCTCTTCAGCAAGCAGGCTGGGACAAAGATGCTTGGACGCCACCGCCAGTTGCTTTTCGCGGTTGCAAAACGCGGTCTCGATGATCAGGTACTTGAGGTTGGGGATCTTGTTGACCAGCTTCCAGAGCGGATCGTTGGTGTAGGTGTCACCGGAAAAGACCAGGCTGCCGTTGCCATTGTCGATCTGGTATCCGACCGCGGGAACCGTGTGGTTGGCCGGCAATGGCGTGAAAGTGCGACCGTCCAGATTGATGCGCTGCCCCAACTTGATCCGCTGGTAGCGCATAAATGGCGCCTCGGCGCTGGGAATCACGGTGAAATCGGGCCACACACTCCAGTTGAAGATGTGCTTGCCAAGCGTTTCCAGCGTTTCTTCGATACCGTAGATTGTCAGCGGCTTGTCGCGCATCGCGCCGACCGTATCGACGATGAAGGGAATAGTCGCGATATGATCAAGATGCGAATGCGTGAGAAAAATATGGTCGATCATGGACAACTCGGTCAACGACAGATCGCCGACCCCGGTTCCGGCATCGATCAAGACATCGTTGTCGACCCGGAACGCGGTGGTGCGCAAGTGCTTGCCGCCGATCCCGCCCGAGCAACCCAGAACCTTGATTTTCATCTGAAAAATCCGCCCTTGGACGATTCATTTCTCGTCGAACGTGGTGACTCCGTCCCAGTTTGCGCCAGGCGGATGCTTACGAAACTGTATCACACGATCGGCGTACTTTTCGTAAAGGTAGCAATCCGGATTCATGCGTTGCAGATTGAGAAGATTCATCTCCACCTGATCCCAGGATTGCGCCCTGTATGCCTTTAGGGCGTCGCGCCATAGCTTGAGTTCGTCCTTGAGCTTCTTGTCGGCATCCGCCTCGAGGCAAATCGGCTCAAAAACAGCCACCGGCTCGTTCTTCCCCTTGACCCGGATCCTGTCGAGTTCCTTGAATATTACGTCCTTGACCACTTTCGCGGTGACCTCGCCAACAAGGATTCCGACCCCATATTCCTTGGTTCGACCTTCCAGTCGCGACGCCAGATTCACCGGGTCCCCCATCACCGTGTACGCCTTGCGCACCTTGGATCCCATGTCGCCGACACGGACATTGCCGGAGTTGACCCCGATCCCGATCTTCAACGTCGGCCAGCCTTTGCCGCGAAATTTCTCGTTGAGCTCATGGGCGACTTTCTGCATTTCGAGCGCCGTGATAACACCCTGGCGCGCGTGCTCCGCATCGGGTACGGGGGCGCCCCAAAACGCCATCACCGCGTCACCGATGTACTTGTCCAGCGTGCCCCGGTTCTTCGAAATTGTCGCCGACATGCCGGTCAGGTAGTCGTTGATGTAGGCCGCCAGGTCGCCGGGAGAAAGGCTTTCGGAAATGGTGGTGAATCCGCGCACGTCGGAGAACAGTATCGTCAGATCAGCCGCCGTGGGCTCCATGCTGTACTTGGTCGGGTCGCGCGCCATCTCGTCGACCAGTTCCGGCGGCACGTACTGACCGAAAAGGGCGGTGAATTCACGCTTGCTGCGCGACTCGACAAAATATCCATACGCCATGTTCAAGATGAACAGCGCCGCGGTCATCAACAGTGATGCCGCCAGCGGCAACACGAGATTCATCTGAGTGTAGATGAAGGTGTTGAGCCCGATGATCAGGGCCATGGCGGCGACAGCCACAAGCGTGGCCCGTATTGGCGAGAGGAAGGGCAGCAGCAACGCCAGTGTGATGCCGCCAATCGACAGCAGCAGCACCTCCGCACCCAGGGTGAAGGGCGGGCGCTCCTTGAAATTCTGCGACAGCATGCCGGATAGCAGATTGGCATGGATCTCGACCCCCGGATACGCTTCGCCGACTGGAGTCGACCGCAAGTCCAGCAAGCCCGGAGCGGTGGTGCCCCACAAGGCGATCTTTCCTTTCAGCTCTCCCTTGGCGATCTTGCCCTCATGGATATCGGCAAGCGAAATGTAGCGGAACGAATTGCCCTTGGGCCCGCCGCGACCGCGATACGGCACCAGTGCGCTGACAGTCTTGTCGACCGGGATGCGGAATGAGCGCACACCGCCGCCGGCATTCGCCTTCAGTTCGAGCCACTCCAGGCCCTGATAATTCTTGGAAAGAAAACGCTCCGGCGGATACCCGGGCTCGATATTTGGTGAGCCCAGCAGTGCACGAAACATGGCCAGTGCCAACGACTCGTAGTATTGCCCTTCATACTCCGACAGCATCGGCACCCGTCGCACGACGCCATCAAGGTCGACGATCGGGTTGAACAAGCCCGAGCCCAGGGCCGATTTCTGGAACATATCCAGATTGGCGCCAAAGCCCTTCCACTGGAACCAATCGATGGTGCGTCCCTTGAAGGTACCGCCGGGCATCACAGGCGGTGGCAGAACACCACTTTTTTCCGCATCTTCCTCGGACGACAGGTAATAGCCAAGCACCACTGCTTTGCCGGCAAGCGCCTTGGCGAAGCGCCCGTCATAGTCCAGCGCGGGCTTCAGCTTTTCGATTTCCGCCTTGAATTGTTCATTGTCCTTGAGCGCGCCGTCCCGCCCAAGGCTTTCGAGCGAGCGAATGCCCGAACTGACGTCGGGTTCGGCGAACACGACGTCGAAACCCACCATCACAACGCCATACTGATCGAACAGTTTGTCGACCAGTGCAGCCATCTTGTCACGGCTCCAGGGCCAGCGCCCCAGCTTGCCCAGGCTCTTTTCGTCAATATCGACAATGACGATGCGCTCGTCAAGCGTACCGGGCATGGTCAGCCTGGCACGCGCATCATAGATGATCGCGTCGAGCTGGCTGATGATGCGAATGTTGAAGAATTCGGCCGCGTGGACCAGAAACACCAACAGGACCAAGAGCCCGAGCCCGATCCGGACGATGTGCTGTTTCACTGCCGCCCCCCTTCTGGCATTGCGCCCGTTGCCATCCGTGCCCTGGCACAGGCCAACGACGGCTTTGCGGGTCTACTTGTAAAAGAACTCCATCTTCGTCCCCGCGATTTCGATCACGTCATGATCATTGAGCGGATGTGCCTGGGCATCGAGGGTCTTGCCGTTGACCACCGGAAAATTCGCACCTTCCACATGGGTAATGAAGTAGCCCTGCGGACGACGCGTGATGACCGCCACCTGAACCCCCGGCTTGCCCAGCGTGGTCAATGCCTTGGTCAGCAGCAATTCCTTGCCGACGTTGGCGCCTGACAACAACTGGATCGCGCCCTGCCTGGCAGGCGCAGCCGGTGCCGGTGCAACCGCGGTCGCCGCGGTCGACATGGAAGCCGATGCGGCGGACGCCTGTACAGGTGCTGGCGCAGCAGCCGGCTTGGGCATGGTGCCCGGCCGCAGAACCATGGTTTTCTCAAAGTCGGCAGCCGCCGCCGCCTTGGGCGCCTCGTTGATGTACTTGAGCTTGTACTTGCCAAGCTCGATCACATCGTTGGGCTGCAGAAAATGCTTCTTGATCGGCTGCCCGTTGACTAGCGTTCCATTGGTCGAACCGAGGTCCTCCAGGAACGAGTCATTGAGAATCGTGACGATCACAGCATGTTCACCCGAGACCGCCAGGTTATCGATCTGGATGTCGTTGTGCGGCTTGCGGCCGATGGTGGTGCGCTCTTTGGCCAAGGTAATTTCCTTGAGCACCAGCCCGTCCATGCTGAGAATTAGCTTCGCCATAGCCCGTTCCTTTTTCTCTTTCGCTGTTGATGCGTAGCGACTTGCAATCGCTCTAGTTTACTTGAACCACCCCAAAAACCTGCCGAACAAACCCCTGGCAGCCGGATACTCCTTGAGAATCTTGACCAACAGCACCGACACGTTATCACGCCCGCCATTGTCGTTGGCCATTTGCACAAGCTGCTGCGCCGCCAGGTTGAGGTTACCACCCAGCGTTTCCAGCGTCAGACCGATTTCCTCATCCTCAACCATGTCCGACAGGCCGTCCGAACACAACAGATAGATGTCATCCGGCCTGGTTTCATAATCGTGAATCTCCGCTTCCACCGTCGGATCAATGCCCAGGGCGCGCGTTACCAGATTCTTGTTCTGCGAATGCTTCGCTTCTTCAACCGTGAGCATGCCGCTGTCGATCTGCTCCTGCAACAATGAATGGTCCCGCGTGATCTGCACGAATTCGTTACCACGCTGCCGGTACAGCCGCGAATCCCCTATGTGAGCGACGCTCACCTTGTTGTCGTAGAAAATCGCCACGACCAGCGTGGTGCCCATCCCGGAATACTGTGGCTGGGACTGCGCGGCAGAAAAAATCGAATGGTTCGCTTTCCCGATCTGGTCACGCAACATGCGCGCGGCATGGGTACGAAACTCCGCGCCGCTTTCGGCATCGTACTCGAATGGCGCGCGCTGTGCGACAGCCGACTGCAGTTCGGTCATCAGTACCGTGGTCGCCATTCCGCTCGCAACTTCGCCGGCGTTGTAGCCACCCATTCCATCAGCCAGAATCGCCAAACCGTGCCGCGCATCGTTGGCAATCGAGTCTTCGTTGTGGGACCGGACCATCCCGGGATCGGAATGGCCAACGATCTCGATCGCATCTGACAGATTCATGCCCATGCCTTAAAGGGAAATATCCACGTCCGGCGGCGGCTTGCGCGCCGCGGCCGGACTGGCGGCGGGCGGCGACTGCGGCGCCTGAATGATCACCGTCTTGTCGGCGTCAGGTGGCACCTGCAGCGCCATGGTTTCGCCGGCGTGCGGCATGGCCGCCACAGCCGGTGCTGCTGCCACGGTTGGCGCCAAGGACGCCGCCACAAGCTGTGTCGCCACGCGTGGTACCGCAGGAATATTCACCCCGGTCGCCGTTGCGGGCGTCTCGCCGAATGGCCGCAATGCGGCGGCAAACTCTTCACCGGTCAGAAAGCGCTCACCGGCCTCCTTGGACATCGCCTTGCGCAACACCGCAGCCAGGCCTTCAGGGACATCCGGATTGAGCGTACGGACATCGGCCGCTTCCTGGTTGGCGATCTTGAACATCAACTGCGCCATTGAATCGCCGACAAACGGCAAGTGGCCGCACAGCATCTGGTAAAGACTGACCGCCAGCGAAAACAGGTCCGATCCACCCTCGACCTTCTTGCCCGAAAGTTGCTCGGGCGACATGTAGGACGGCGTGCCCAGCACCATGCCGGTCTTGGTCTTGGAAGAATCGGTAACCCGGGCGATTCCGAAGTCCGTGACCTTAGGATTGTCAAGTTCCGGGTCGTACATGATGTTGGCCGGCTTGATATCGCGGTGGACGACGTTTTGCCGGTGCGCGTAGCCAAGCGCATCTGCCACGCGTGCCGCGATCGAAACCACGCGCGGAATCGGCAGAAGCGTTTCCGGCTTAGTGAACGGCACCAAATCCTTGCCCTTGAGCAGTTCCATCGCAATGAAGCACAGGTCATGCTCCTCACCCGCGTCGTAGATTGTCACGATATGCGGATGATTGAGACGGCCGGCGGTCTCCGCTTCGCGGAAGAATCGCGCCTTGGCTTCATCGAGTTCTTCGGCCTCGAACTCCTGGGAGAGCGCCATGGTCTTGATCGCCACCACACGGCTGATCTTCGGGTCGCGCCCGAGATAGACCACGCCCATCGCACCTTTGCCAAGCTCCTTTTCGATCTGGTAGCGGCCGAGCATGGGCTTTTCGCCAGCGCCTGCACCATCCAGAATGCTGGCATTGGATCGGCCGGATGCGCCGCCCAGGATCACCGTTTCGGACAGATTCTTGGCGCGCAGGATCTTTTGCTCCAGATCCTTGAACTTCGGATCATAGGTCGCCATGTGCTCATACACGGCCTGCGCCTTGTTGAACTGCCGTTTGCGCTCGAAGTCCAGCGCCAGGTTGTAGAGATTGTCCATCACGGCGCCGTCAAACGGCACCTTGCGGAACTTGTCGAAGGCCATGTCCAATTGCCCCTGCCCCTGGAAGGCAAGACCCAGCATGCGGTTCGACTCCGCCGATTCGACGTCCGACTTCTGCTTGCCCGCTTCGGTGACGATGTAGCGCTTGGTTGTCAGCAGCAGGTGCCCGACCAGAAGCAAGGTTGCCGGCACCATCAACTGGATCCAGATGCCTGCGGAAACCATCAAGGCGAAGTGCGTCGCCAGCAAAGCCACCAGCACGGCCAGAGTGATCAATGCCGCGGGACGCGCCTTGAGTTTTGGCAACAGCGCAATCAAATACGCAGCGACCAAGACAAACACCAGCAGCTCAAGCCAGACCGCCCAAGAGGGCGTAACGAAGAAATGCTCCGAAAGAATCGACGAGACCGTGTGCGCCGAGATTTCGACCGGAGTCAACGATGACGACACTGGCGTTACAAAACTGGTGCCGACACCGGAGGCGGTCGCGCCGATCAGCACGATCTTGCCGGCATAGCGCTCCGCTGCATTGATCTTTCCCGAAATCACGTCATAAAACGAGTCGATCTGGAAGGCGCGCTTGTCGCCGCGGTCCTTGTAAAAATAGGTATACATGCGGGAACTGCTGTCGGTCGTGATCGCAAGCTTGCCCAGGCGCAACTGCTCGCCCCAAGTGACCTTGATATCGTCGACCCCGAGATTGAGCGATTTCGCGGCAACCATCAGCGCGAATGAAGGCACATAGCGATCGTAATACTGCAGCAACAGCGGCTCGGTTCGAATCGCGCCATCCGGGTCCTGTGTCTGCGTCAAGTGCCCGAGACCGGCGGCCACCGAACCCAGACTCTCGATCGGAAATTGCATCTGGCTGGTCGGAATGATGTCTGCACCCTTCTTGTCGACCAGAGTGAATTTTGTCACATACGGGGGCAAATCCTTGTCCGGTTTGCCGCGCGGCTCGCCAACGGTCAAATCAGTGGACAACAACACGTTCTTGGCGGCAGCGAAGCTCTGTGCGAGCGTGCGATCGGTGTTGAGGACTGCATCGGCCTCCTTGAGCAAAGTGCCAAACTGCGCGAAATCCGCTGCCGAGGGAGTACCTTCCGCAGCCGGCACGGCAGGGCCGCCCGGGCTCGCCGGCGGCACAACTTTGTTGTAAGCAAGCAACAGTTTGTTGATATATACCAGCCCTGGATCCTGCTGTGGCTCGAAAAACTGAACGCTGTTGCCAATAACCCGGGCCTTGGCACCGACTAAGATGTCGGTCATCTTGGCGTGCACCTCGCGACTCCAGGGCCAACGACCAATGTTCTTGATACTCTCGTTATCGATCGCAATCACTGCGATCTTGTCGTTCGGAGACTTGCTGGAGGCGGCCACTCCCCAGTCATATGCCTTGCGCTCAAGACTGCGCAGCAACTCACTGCCATATGGGTAAGCAGCAATAAAGAAGGCAAGTGCGATGACCAACCCGAAGAACCAGTCGGTCTTCCAAAATCCACCTTTGAGCTTGGCCATTTGCATCCCCCAGTCGCCGTTGTTGCTCTTTTTGAGCCCGGCGCAATCCAGCATTCAAGCCCTACCGCAAGCCAACACGCACTTCTATCAGCAAGCCCCCAGCGTTTCAAGAACCTCGCAGCCGATAACGACTTAAAGGCTCTATTATTCTACGTCAAAAGCCCCTTAAAACGTCGAATTTCGCAAGATAAACAGCATGATGATACGCATTCTTGCAGTCCTATATCAAGAGCGTCAACTTTTGCGCCGACTGTGCGGATTGGAAAACCCTCTGTCGCGGCCTGCCGGCCGTCGCATAGCAACACGCATAGACCAGTTGAATCGCCTGCGCGGCTAGCCCGCTTTCGCCGCGTGACGCTTCCTTCCTGCTTGCGCTGCCAACCATTTGCCAATCACCACAACGAATATCGTGCAACCCGCCTTCAGGCCATAAGACAGATAAAGATTGTTCTCGAACACCGATTGCAAGGCCACGTCATGCGAAATCGCGTCCCCGGCAACCCAGCCAATCAAGGCTGCGCCGAGCGTGATGATCACCGGGAAGCGCTCCATCAGCTTGATCATCAGAGTGCTGCCGAACACCACCAATGGGATGCTGATAGCCAAACCGAGCACCAAGAGCGTGAAGTTGCCCTTGGCGGCGAGAGCCACCGCGATCACGTTATCCAGGCTCATCACCAGATCGGCGATCAGGATCGTACGCACGGCTGCCGACAGGCTGCCGTATTGCTTGGTCTGGCCCTCCTCTGCCTCCTCTTCACCGCTGAGCAACTGGAAGCCGATCCACAACAGCAGCAGTCCGCCGATGATTTGCAGATACGGCAGCTTGAGCAAGAAGGCGGCCACAAATGTGAGAACGATGCGCAACACCACGGCTGCGCCGGAGCCCCACAGAATCGCCATTTT
>JAYVWK010000183.1:0-5392 GCA_043786185.1 Burkholderiales bacterium | reverse complement strand
CGGCGCGCCGGCCGCGCCTTGCGCGAATCAGCGCTGCGCTATGCCCGGGATGATGCGGCGGCGCGCTCCCCGGCCAGCGTCGGATAGTCGTTGTAACCGTCCGCACCACCGCCGTAGAACCGTCGTGTCAGCGGCTTGATGGTGTATGGGCCGCCCAGGCGAATCCGCTCCGGCAGATCGGGGTTGGCGATCCACAGGCGGCCGAACGAAACCGCTTCGGCTTGGCCGGCGCGCACCAGTGCGTCGCCGGTCGCCGGGTCGATGCCGCCGTTGACGATGATCGGGCCGCCGAACACCGGCCGCGCCAGCGCCAGCATGCTGTCACGATCAAAGCGGCCACCCCAGAAATTGGAGTCGGCCAGTTCCAGCCAGCCCAGGCCGCGCTGTCCCAACTCGCGCAGGAGATAGGTGTAGGCGGGCAGCGGATCGGGATCGACCGCGCCGTTGAAGGGCGCGAAGGGTGAGATGCGCAGGCCCACCCGACCGGGCGGAAAGTGCGGCAGCATCGCGGTGACCACTTCAAGTGCGAAGCGCGCCCGCGCCTCCGGCCTGCCGCCGTATTCGTCGCTGCGGCGGTTGAGGTGGGCCGACAGGAACTGGTGCGGCAGGTAGCCATTGGCCGCATGCAGTTGCACCGCATCGAAGCCGGCCGCGCGCGCGGCGCCGGCGGCGGTGCCGAAAGCGGCGATGGTGGCGCGCACCTCATCAAGCGTCATCGCGCGCGAGGGTGTGGCAGCAAGCTTGGCGAACTTGCCCTCCTCGTTGCGGCCCCACACGGTGACCGTTTCAAGATCGTCGTTCACGCCGGACGGCGAGAGCGGCATGGGTGCATCGGCTGAGCGGGTCGCCGAAACACGCCCGCCATGCCAAAGCTGCAGGGCGATGCGCCCGCCGGCGCGATGCACCGCAGCCACAAGTTCGCGCCAGGCGTCGATCTGCTCGCCGGTGAAGATGCCGGGTGTGCACTCCCAGGCATTGGACTGCGGCACCACGTTGGTCGCCTCGGCGATGATCAGGCCGGCAGCGGCGCGCTGCACGTAGTGCTCGGCCATCATCGGCGTGGGCACCCGTTCCGCAGTGGCGCGCGAGCGCGTCAGCGGCGCCATCACGATGCGGTTGGGTAACACAAGGTCGCCCAGTGCGAGCGGGGAAAACAGGGTCTGGGTCACGGTTGCTCCGGGATTGACGTCGATCGCACAACGGCGCAGCCGGTCAGAGATGTGCGGGAGTTGGACGTGCTGTCGCGCTTCGGCAACATCGCGCTATTCCGCCGGTACGGCCCAGGCATCGACCTGCGCCGCGTTTGCGCGCAGGGTCCTGATCACGGCATATTGCGGCGAGTGCCAGAAGCCGTGCAGAGCTGCCATCGAGGGAAACTCGAACACCACCAGGCGGCGACCGTCGTGCGTGCCTTCGAGCACTTCGAGATCGCTGCCTGTGGCACGCAGGCGGCCGCCGTGTGCCGCGATCAGCGGCTGCACTTGGGCCTGGTACTCGCGATAGTGCTGGCGTTCCGCGGGATCGCGCGAGACACTCGCCTGAATGATGAACAATGCCGCCAAGGTGCGCGCCCGTATCAGTCGAGCGGCGCCGGGAAGC
Source organism: Burkholderiales bacterium (assembly GCA_043786185.1). Lineage (GTDB taxonomy): Bacteria > Pseudomonadota > Gammaproteobacteria > Burkholderiales > JAEUOS01 > JAEUOS01. The sequence continues at coordinate 3,793 of JAYVWK010000183.1, read as the reverse complement.
GCGCGATCAGCAAATCCTTCAAGCGACCGCGCTCGACCTTGCCGGTGGGGTTGGCCGGAATCTCGTCGATGAAAAAATAGTGCCGCGGCCGTTTGAACGCGGCCAGGTCAGGGCTCTTCAAGCAAAACTCGTCGAGCATCGCCGGCGTGAGTGCGGGGTCGCGCCGCACGATCGCCGCACACACCGCCTGGCCCCATTTGACGCTCGGCAGGCCGACCGCCGCGGCATTGGCGATGCCCGGGTGCTTGAACAGCACGTTTTCGATCTCCGACGGATGGATGTTCTCGCCGCCGCTCTTGATGGTGTGGTCCATGCGGCCCATGACCGTGATGAAGCCTTCGTCGTCGACAAACGCGGCGTCGCCCGAGCAGAACCAGCCCTGCATGAAGGCCGCCGCGGTGCGCTCGGGCAGGCCGAGGTACTCGCTGAAGAGGCTTGGTCCACGGGTGATCAACTGGCCGATCTCGCCCGGTTCGCACAGGTCGTCGGGTTCGCGGCTGTCGGTGCGGATCACCCGCACGTCCATGTTCACCGCGGCCTTGCCGACGCTGCCCAGTTTGCCTGGATTGATGCGGTAATCGCAGGTGGTGACCGCCAGCGCCTCGGTCGAGCCGTAGATGTTGGCGAAGTATTGCGGGAACAGCGCCATGCACTTGCGCGTGACGTCATCGGCCAGCGTTTGCCCGCCATAGAAACCGCAACGCAAGGTCGTGAGGTCGTACTTGGAAAGATCGGCCGCGGCCAGCATCACCATCTGGGTCGGCACGCCGTGCAGGGTGGTGATACGCTCGCTGCCCACCAGCGAAAGGGTTTCATCGACATCGAAACCGCGCGTCAGCACATTGGTGCCGCCCAGTTGCACGAAGGGCACGAACTGGATCTGCAGCTGCGCTATGTGAAACAGGGGCTTGTTGTTGAGGATCACGTCTTCATGACGAAAACCGCATTCGAGCGCCATTGACATGCTGCCCATGTTCTCCGCCAGGTGCGAGCGCACCACCCCCTTGGGCCGGCCGGTGGTGCCGGAGGTGTACATGATGAAGGCCGGGTCGAACCAGCCGACATCTGCTTCGGTCTCGGCGTCGGACCCCGCTGCGATGAAGGCCTCGAACGGGATCTCGCCACCTTCCGGCTTGTCGCCGATGTAGATCAGCTTCTCGACCGCCAGATCGGCCTTGATCATGGCCACCGGCGCGCGCAATGCTTCTTCAAACACCAGCATGCGCGCCTTGGAGTCGTCTACGATGTACTTGACCTCGCCCCCCGCCAGCCGATAGTTGATCGGCACCGGCACCGCGCCGATTTTCATCAAGGCGTAGAAGCCGGTGACCTGCTCCGGCAGGTTGTAGGTGAGAAACGCGACGCGGTCACCTTTGCCAATGCCCGCCGCGCGAAACGCATGCGCGGCCTTGTTGACCAGGCGGTTCCATTGCAAATACGTCCAGCGCCGCCCCTCGAACACCAGCGCGGTCTTGTGCGGCCACTTGAAGGCGGCCTGGGTGAGGTTGGCGGCTAGGTTCATGGGGTGTGGCAGCGGCCCTGGTTGACGGTGAAAACCATTATAGGCAAGTCGGATTCGCGCATCGCAAGACGCCGGACGCGCATCCGCAGAAGTGCTGGCAGGTAATAACGATTGACGTTAATAACGCCAGTTGTTAATATGTTCGCATGCCTATCAAGAGCTTCAAGTGCAAGGATACGCAGGCCTTGTTTCTCGGCAAGCGCGTACGCCGCTGGGTAAATGTCGAACGCCCCGCCTTGCGCAAACTTGAGCAACTTGACTGGTCCGCGGTCGTAGAAGATCTGGGCGTGCCGCCAGGCAACCATCTGGAAGCGTTGAAGGGCGATCGTAAAGGGCAACACAGCATACGCATCAACGCGCAATGGCGCGTTTGCTTTGTTTGGACCTCGGACGGCCCGAAGAACGTCGAAATCGTGGACTACCACTAGGAGGATTCAATCATGCGCACGGTTCTCCCGGTTTCCCCCGGCGAAATGCTCAACGAAGAGTTTTTGAAACCCCTCGGACTGACAAAGTATCGTCTGGCCAAGGATATCGGCGTGCCGCCGCAGCGTATCGGCGATATCGTCGCCGGCAAGCGCGCCATCACCGCCGATACCGACCTCAGGCTGTGTCGCTACTTCGGTCTCAGCGACGGCTGGTGGCTGCGCGGGCAGGCCAATTACGACACAGCGCTTGCGCGTGAGGCCCTGAGCGACGTGTTGTCGCGGATCCCGAGGTGTGAACTGCTGGCCAGTTGATTGGACAAAAGGCACTTGTCGCTTTCGGGGCAAGCTATTTTTCAGGAGCCGCCCTGATTCGTGCGCGCACCAGGACCACACCCGCTTGGTCGGCGGTGGCCCCGGCTTGCTCGCTGCATGACCAGCTGCGATCCTGTAAACGCAGCGTCTCGTAACTGTTGCCCTGCTTCGGAAATGCGTCAGGCCCCGCCTGCTCGACCAACCATGTCGAATGCTCGACGCCCGCGCGCAGTTCGCGCACGTAGGCGGCTTCGCTGATTGCGCGCTGTGGCGCATCGCACCAGTGCGCGAAATGCACCCCGGCGTCGATCGCCGGCATCGCTGCCTCGCCCGCCAACCAGCGTGGCGTGCCACCGAACCACGCGAATGCGAGACACCCTCCCGCCGAGCTTGAACCGCTACGCATGCGCCGCGCGGGAATCCAGGCATAGCCACCGGTGTTCCAGGTGATGCCGTTCAGGCTCAAGTCGCCGTCCAGAATCAGGAACTCTTCCGGCACCACGTAGTGCCCGGCGCCCGGGCGCGCCCAGCCGGCGGGAAAGCGCACAAAGGCGCGAAAGGCCTGATCTTCCAGTTGCGGCAGGCGCGCCAACTCGACCGGCCCGTTGCTACCGGGCATCGGCGCACTGTGCCATTCGAGCGCGTCGAAGGCGAGTACCGGCATGGCTTCAGGCTGCCGGCAGGCGAATCTCGGTGACGCAGTCGGAGGCGACGCGTTCGCCGTTCATCAGGCGTTGCGCCAGCACCACGACATGCCCGCCTTCGACTGCGCGAAGTGCGGTGACTTCACCGACGGCACGCAGCGTGTCACCGGCGAAGGCCATCGACTTCATCTTGAACGAAAGTTTCGTGATGAAAGCGCGCGGGCCGGCCCAGTCTTGCGCGGCGCGCGCCAGCACGGCGCCGAAGGCCTGGCCGTCCACCAGGGTGCCGGGCAGGTTCTTCGAGCGGGCGTAGTCGAGGTCGTAGTGCAGGCGATGCCAGTCCCAGGTGGCGCCGCCGTAGGCGACCAGATCGACCTGGGTAAAGCGCTTTTCGAGCACCGGCAGCGCCTCGCCGATGACAATGCTCGCAGCAATGCGGGTCGGCGCGATCATGCGGCCCGCAGCGGTTGATAGACGATGGTTTCGCGGTTGATCGCCACCGTCGCACCGGCGGCATCGCGATAGGTGGCCACCGCGTTAACAAACAACTGGGTGCCACCGCGCGACGCATTGCGCTCGCTCATGCTGTCGAGTTTCCAGGTCACCGAGATGCGGTCGCTCGGCACGATAGCGCGCATGAATTCGTAATCATTGCCGGCGCGGATCATGCGGCTGTTGGGCACCGGCAAATGCCACTCGTGGCCGATGTAGCCATCCTCATCCGGCGGCCGATGGGCGTATTGGCAGGTTTCGCAGATCAGCGTTGGCGGCGCGATCACCGAGGAGTATCCGGCCTCTTGCGCATAGGCGTCGTCGACATACAGCGGGTTGGCGTCGCCCATGGCCAGCGCGAAGTAACGGATCGACGCAGCCCCAAGTTCTTCGCG
>JAYVWK010000182.1:0-28354 GCA_043786185.1 Burkholderiales bacterium | reverse complement strand
GCATCGAGCCAGCCGGGCTACAGCAACATCAAGGAACTCGGCCGCCTGATCTATACCGAGTATGCGTTTCCATTTGAACTGGCTGCCTTGATCCTGCTGGTTGCGATCGTGGCGGCGATAGCGCTTACCCTACGCGGTCGCAAGGACGCCAAAGTGCAGGATCCGGCCAGTCAGGTACGCGTGAAAAGCAGCGATCGCCTGCGCATTGTGAAAATGAAATCCGAATCGGTGGGCCGCGCCGATGCCGAAGCCGGGGAGCCCAAGCCGTGACCCAGAGCAACCTGCTGGTCCTGGGAGCGATGCTGTTTGCCATTAGCGTGGTCGGCATTTTTCTCAACCGCAAGAACCTGATTGTCTTGCTGATGGCCATCGAATTGATGTTGCTGGCGGTCAACATGAATTTCGTCACTTTTTCACACTACCTGAATGATCCCGATGGCCAGATTTTCGTTTTCTTCATTCTGACAGTGGCCGCTGCGGAATCCGCCATCGGCCTGGCGATAGTGGTGGTGCTGTTCCGCAACTTGAATACGATCAGTGTCGACGAACTCGACTCGCTGAAGGGATGACATGCCTATGAGCCTCCAAGGCCTGTTGCTGCTGGTGGCGCTGGCGCCATTGGCGGGAGCGATCGTCGCCGGCATGCTGGGCACCCGCATCCTGGGCGCGGTGGTCGGGCGGCGCATGGCCCACAGCGCCACCATTCTCGGTGTTCTGGTCGCGTTTATCGGATCGGTGTTGGTGGCGCAGCAGGCCTTCAATATCCAGGGCGCGCTGTTCAACGGAGCCATCTACACCTGGTCAGTGGTCGACGGCGTCAAGTTCGACGTCGGCTTCCTGATCGATCGCCTCACCGTCACCATGATGCTGGTGGTGACGTTCGTCTCCTTGATGGTGCACATCTACACCATCGGCTACATGGCGGAGGACCCCGGCTACCAGCGTTTCTTCGGTTATATCTCGCTATTCACCTTCGCCATGCTGATGCTGGTGATGAGCAACAACTTTCTGCAACTGTTTTTCGGCTGGGAGGCGGTGGGCCTGGTTTCCTACCTCTTGATAGGCTTCTGGTACACCCGACCTACCGCTATCTACGCCAATCTCAAGGCGTTTCTGGTCAATCGCGTTGGCGATTTCGGTTTCCTGCTCGGCATCGGCCTGGTATTCGCCTATTTTGGATCGATGAACTATACCGAGGTGTTTGCTCATCCCGACCTCATGAAGTTGACCGGCGTCACGCTGACGTACCTGCCGGGCAATCCCACGGTGCTCACCGCGATCTGCATCTGCCTTTTCATTGGCGCCATGGGCAAGAGCGCGCAGTTTCCGCTGCATGTCTGGCTGCCGGATTCGATGGAAGGTCCGACGCCGATTTCCGCCCTGATCCATGCCGCCACCATGGTCACGGCCGGCATTTTCATGGTGGCGCGCATGTCGCCGCTGTTTGAATTGTCAGAAGCCGCGCTGTCTTTCGTCATTGTGATCGGCGCGATCACCGCGCTTTTCATGGGCTTCCTTGGCATCGTGCAGAACGACATCAAGCGGGTGGTCGCGTATTCGACGCTGTCGCAGCTGGGCTACATGACGGTGGCACTCGGCTGCTCCGCCTATTCGGTGGCCATCTTCCACCTGATGACACACGCGTTTTTCAAGGCCTTGCTGTTTCTCGCTGCCGGCTCGGTGATCATCGGCATGCACCACAACCAGGACATGCGCTACATGGGCGGGGCCTGGAAGTACATGAAGATCACCTGGATCACGTCGCTGATCGGCTCGCTGGCCCTGATCGGTACGCCGTTTTTTTCCGGCTTTTACTCGAAAGACAGCATTATCGAGGCCGCTCATTTTTCCAGCATTCCCGGCGCCGGATTCGCTTACTGGTGTGTCCTGGCCGGCGTGTTCGTGACGGCGTTTTATTCGTTCCGCATGTACTTCATGGTGTTTCACGGGCCCGAGCGCTACGCCGAGGTGCCGCATGGTGCGCATGGACACGATGAACATCACGGGCTTGGCCATGAAGACAAACCGCACGAGTCGCCGTGGGTGGTGTGGCTACCGCTGGTTCTGCTGGCGATTCCATCGCTTGCGATCGGCTATGTGACGATAGGGCCGATGCTGCACAGCGGATTTTTCGACGGCGCCATTCATGTCGCCCCGGCGCACAAAGTGATGGCGCAAATGGGTGAAGTGTTCCGCGAGCACCACGGCGCGCTTGGCATGGCGACCCATGCCTTGAGCACCGCACCGTTCTGGCTGGCTTTGGGCGGGGTTGCGCTTGCCTGGCTTTTCTATATTGCCAAACCCGGCATTCCCGCGGCGCTTCGCGCCCGATGTGGACCGATCTATGCGCTGCTCGACAACAAGTACTATATCGATCGTTTCAATGAGATTGTTTTCGCCGGCGGAGCGCGGTTTCTTGGTCAGGGCTTGTGGAAGGTAGGTGACGTCGGCCTGATCGACGGCATGATCGTCAACGGCAGTGCGCGCCTGGTGGGCTTCATCGCGCGCGTGACGCGCTTTTTCCAGACCGGCCACCTTTATCAATATGCCTTCGTGATGATCGTTGCGGTATGGTTTGCGATCACCAAGTTCGCGTTTTTCGGCAGCGGCCTGCAAAAGTAAGGCAACCAACAAACCTCATGCAGTCAAGCGCACCAATTCTCAGCCTTTCAATCTGGCTGCCGATTGTTTCCGGCCTGGTGGTCTTCGCCACCGGCGGCGATCGCAACGCGCAGCTCGCGCGTCTTCTTGCCTTGCTGGGCGCGCTCGCCGCCTTTGTCGTCACCTTGCCGTTGATGCTTGATTTCAATACAGCCACCGCGCAGTTCCAGTTTGTCGAGCGCATCGACTGGATCGAACGTTTCCATATCGAGTACTTTCTTGGCGTCGACGGAATTTCGGTGCTGTTCATTCCCTTGACCGCGTTCATCACAGTGCTGGTGGTGCTGGCCGGATGGGAGATCATCGAGACCCGTGTTGCGCAGTACATGGGCTCGTTCCTGATTCTCTCCGGTTTGCTGATCGGTGTTTTTTGCGCACTCGATGGCGCCTTGTTTTACGTGTTTTTTGAAGCAACCCTGATTCCAATGTTCATCATCATTGGTGTCTGGGGCGGGCAGAATCGAGTGTACGCAGCGTTCAAATTCTTTCTGTATACCTTGCTTGGCTCGCTGCTGACACTGGTTGCCATCATCTACCTCTACCTCAAGTCAGGCGGGAGTTTCGACATCACCGCATGGCATTCGCTGCCGCTGCCGCTGGCCGCGCAGAAGCTCCTGTTTCTCGCGTTCTTCACCGCGTTCGCAGTCAAGGTGCCGATGTGGCCGGTGCATACCTGGTTGCCGGATGCGCATGTGCAGGCGCCCACCGGCGGCTCGGTGGTCCTGGCGGCGATCATGCTCAAGCTCGGTGCTTACGGTTTTTTGCGCTTTTCCTTGCCGATCGTGCCGGATGGCAGTCGCGAGATGGCTTCGCTCATGATCGCGCTTTCGCTGATCGCCGTGGTCTACATCGGGTTGGTCGCGCTGGTGCAGCAGGACATGAAAAAGCTGGTCGCCTATTCATCGATTGCGCACATGGGTTTCGTCACCCTCGGTTTCTTCATGTTCAATGACGGGCAGCTTATCGGCATGGCGGTGGAGGGCGGGATTATCCAAATGGTTTCGCACGGCTTCATCTCCGGCGCCATGTTTCTCTGCATCGGCGTGCTTTACGATCGCATGCATACCCGCGACATTGCCGACTATGGTGGCGTGGTCAACACCATGCCGAAGTTCGCGGCATTCGCGGTCTTGTTTGCAATGGCCAATAGCGGCCTTCCGGCAACCTCGGGTTTCGTTGGCGAGTTTCTGGTGATCCTGGGGGCGGTCAAATTCAATTTCTGGGTGGCATTTGCCGCATCGACAACCCTGATCTTTGGTGCCGCCTATTCACTCTGGATGGTCAAACGGGTGATTTTCGGTGCCGTTGCCAACGACCACGTGGCCAAACTCCACGACATCAATCGCCGCGAATTCGCCATTCTTGCGTTACTCGCCGCGATGGTGATTTATATGGGCGTCAATCCGAAACCCTTCACCGACATCATGCATGCGTCGGTGGCCCAGTTGGTCAAGCACGTGGCCAAGAGCAAGATTTGAGGCGGCGGCGACCATCATGAACATGACCAGCCTCATTCCCGCCTATCCCGAACTCGTTATCGCTGTCACTACCTTGGTCGTCCTGATGGCAGACTTGTGGGTACCGCGTGATCGCAAAATCATCCTGCAGTGGATTAGTCTCGCAGGCATCGCGCTGGCGGCGGCGATTTCGTTGGCATTGCTCATCGACGGCACCCAGGCGCACGCGTTTTCCAATATGTTCGTGGCCGACCCGCTGGCCAACCTGCTCAAGCTGGGCGCCTACCTGTCGGTGGCCACCACTTTCATCTACGCCAGGCGCTACATGGCGGAACGCGAGTTGCTCAGCGGCGAGTACTACATTCTTGCGATGTTTGCCTTGCTGGGCATGATGGTGATGATTTCGGCCAACCATTTTGTCACCCTGTATCTCGGGTTGGAGATGCTGTCACTGTCGCTCTATGCGATGGTCGCCTTGAATCGCGATTCCGCCATATCCACAGAGGCGGCCATCAAGTATTTCGTGCTGGGCGCACTGGCTTCCGGGCTGCTGCTGTACGGCATTTCGATGATCTACGGTGGTACCGGCGGGCATCTGGACTTGAACCTGGTGGCCAAGGAGCTGGCCTCGGGCGAGGCGAAGAAGAGCATGATCTTGTTCGGCCTCGTATTTGTTGTCGCAGGTCTGGCATTCAAGCTCGGTGTGGTGCCATTCCATATGTGGATTCCGGATGTCTACCACGGTGCGCCGACCGCCATCACGCTGATGATCGGCGCCGCCCCCAAGCTGGCCGGCTTTGCGATTGTGATCCGCCTGTTGGTGGGAGGCTTGATCGGCGTGGCGGCAGACTGGCAGGCGATGCTGGTGATTCTTGCAGTGCTGTCGATGGCGCTGGGCAACCTGGCGGCGATCGCCCAGACCAATATCAAACGCATGCTGGCTTACTCGACTATTTCCCACATGGGGTTCATGTTGCTCGGGCTGGTGTCGGGCGTGGTCAACGGCAACCGCCTCAACATCATCGATGCCTACGGATCGGCGCTTTTTTACGTCCTGGTTTATGTTCTGACCACGCTGGCTTCGTTCGGCACCATACTGTTGCTGACGCGCCGTGGCTTCGAGGCCGAGACCCTTGACGACTTCAAGGGGCTTTATGCAAGGAACCCCTGGTTCGCCTGGATGATGCTGATAGTGATGTTTTCCCTGGCGGGCATTCCGCCGACGGTGGGTTTCTATGCCAAGCTTTCAGTGCTGCAGGCAGCGGTCGCCGCTGACCTGCTGTGGCTCGCGGTAGTCGCGGTACTGTTCTCGCTGATTGGCGCGTTCTACTACTTGCGGGTGGTCAAGGTCATGTTCTTCGATGAACCGCTAGACACGAATCCTCTGGCCGATGGCGCCGGGATGCGACTCTTGCTGTCCACCAACGGGCTGGCCTTGCTGCTGCTCGGTTTGATGCCGGGTGGATTGATGACTTTGTGCATCACTGCGATGAAGGGATCGCTGTAGTCGCCTGCAAGACACGGGCGACTGCGGCACTGCGCCGATGAGCAAGTTCGAGGAAAAGACTATCGACTCCAAGCGAGTCTATGAAGGCGTGTTGCTGAAGGTGAATGCGGATCGCGTCCGCATGCCGGATGGTGGCGAGTCCGTGCGTGAATTTGTCGAACATCCAGGTGCGGTCATGGTGATTCCCCTCTTGGCCGACGGACGGGTGGTGATGGAGCGCCAGTACCGTTATCCACTCAAGCGCGAGTTCATCGAGTTTCCCGCCGGCAAGATCGATCCGGGCGAAGAACCGCTTGCCACCGCCAAACGCGAACTGCGCGAGGAGACCGGCTATGAGGCGCAGGAATGGACCCACCTTACAACCATTCATCCGCTGATCGCCTACTCCGACGAGCGCATCGAGGTCTTCGCGGCGCGCAAGCTGACCCTGCAGGCCGCCGCGCTCGAAGCGGGTGAGTTTCTCGAGGTTTTCGAAGCCAATCCCATCGAGGCGCTGCGTTGGGTGCGCGAAGGTCGCGTCACGGATGTCAAGACCGTCATCGGTCTGTTCTGGCTGGAAAAATTGCAGCGCGGCGAATGGAAGTGACTTGCACCTGACGCCGTTTGCCAGCCTTGCCGATCCGTATCGGCCGCGTATCGCGGGAGTTGTCTTGATTACTGCGGGTGCTTAGCCGATGCGCATGCCATTTGAGTTGTTCATCGCCGCACGCTACGTGCGTTCGCGCAAGGGCGCGCACGGTACGGCGGGCGGATTTCTCTCGTTCATTTCGTTCGCCTCCGTAGCCGGCATCGGCCTGGGTGTGTGGGCCCTGATCGTGGTGCTGTCGGTGATGAACGGGTTCCAGAAGGAAGTGCGAGATCGCATGCTTTCGGTAGTCGCGCATATCGAGATTTTTGGCGCCGCCGGTACGGTGCCCGCATGGGAGCCGCTACTCAAGCAGGCGGCGCGCCACCCGCGCGTCGTCGCAGGCGCACCCTATGTGCTGGCGCAGGGGATGCTGATCAATGCGGATGCGGTGCGCGGCGCGGTGATTCGCGGTGTGTTGCCCGAACGCGAAGCGGGTGTGGCTTCGCTTGCTGTCAAGGGCGGAAGCCTTGCCGACCTGCGGCCGGGCGAATTCAACGTTGTCCTCGGCAACGAACTGGCGCGGGCACTGGGTGTGCTGCCTGGCGACAAGGTCACGCTGATCGCGCCGCAAGGCAACATCACGCCTGCCGGGGTGATCCCGCGTCTGAAACAGTTCCGCGTGGTTGGCGTATTTGAATCCGGGCATTTCGAATACGATTCAGCCTTGGCCCTGGTGGCGCTGGAAGATGCGCAGAAGCTGTTCCGCATGGAAGGTGTGACCGGCATTCGCCTGAAGGTCGACGACCTCTACGAAGCACCGCTGATAGCACGCGACCTCACACGCATGGTTGACGCGGATGTGCTGATTCGCGATTGGGGCCGCATCAACCGCAACTGGTTCGCCGCGGTGCAGGTCGAGAAGCGCATGATGTTCGTCATTCTGACCTTGATCGTGGCCGTGGCCGCGTTCAACCTGGTGTCGTCCCTGGTGATGACGGTCACCGACAAACGCGCCGACATTGCCATTCTGCGCACCCTTGGTGCCACGCCCGGCTCGATCCAGCGGATCTTCATGGTGCAGGGCGCTGTGTCAGGTGCCTTCGGCACGCTGCTGGGGGCGGCGGTCGGTATTGTCACCGCGCTCAACCTTGATGTCTGGGTGCCGGCGATAGAACGCCTTTTCGGCATTCAGTTCCTGGCCAAGGATATCTACTTCATCAACTCGCTGCCCTCTGACCCGCGTGCCGGCGACATGGTCGCCATCATCGGCATCGCGCTCTTGATGTCCCTGATTGCCACCTTGTATCCGAGTTGGCGTGCCGCACGCCTGAAGCCGGCGGAAACCCTGCGCTATGAGTGAGGACGGCGTGGTCATCGCGGCGATCGGTGTGATCAAGACCTTTCGCCAGGGCGCCAATGCGGTCGAAGTATTGCGCGGTGTCGATCTGAATGTGCGCGCCGGCGAGTCCATTGCGATCATCGGTGCCTCAGGTTCGGGCAAGAGTTCCCTGCTGCATTGTTTGGGCGGGCTCGATGCGCCCAGCGCAGGCCAAGTGATGGCGGACGGGCAGGACATTGCGGCAATGACTGAAGCCAGGCGATGCGAATTGCGCAATCGCTATTTGGGATTTGTTTACCAGTTTCACCACCTTCTGCCTGAATTCAGCGCAGCCGAGAACGTCGCGATGCCGCTCCTTATTCGCAGGCTGGCGCGCTCCCAGGCATTGGCCGAGGCGGCCACGGTGCTGACTGCGGTCGGGCTGGGCCACCGCTTGGAGCACGCACCTGGCGAACTCTCCGGCGGCGAGCGCCAGCGCGCCGCGCTGGCACGCGCGCTGGTAACCAGGCCGCGCTGCATTCTGGCCGACGAGCCGACCGGCAACCTCGATCGCGACAGCGCAGCCGGCGTTTTCAGCCTGATGATGCAGCTCAAGCGCGACTTTGACACCGCCATCGTGGTCGCGACCCACGACCGCGAATTGGCGGCCTCCATGGACCGCTGCCTGGAGTTGCACGGTGGACGATTGCGGGCAATTTGAGGGCTGCGGTCGCGGCGGACTGCAATCAAGACGCAAGGGTATCCGCCCTCTGATTACGCAGCGCATGCGAAGGCAGCAGCGCGCCGCGAGTGGCGGCGTGGGTTCAGACCCGCAAGGCCGGATGGTCGGGTGCGACTTCAGCGATCACATGGTTGACCAGGCGTCTGGCGATCGACAGCCGATGCGGCAACGACGGCAAGGCATCGAGTTTGAACCATTGGGCGTCGTCAATTTCGCCTTCTTGCGGCACGATGTCGCCGCTGACGTAGTCGGCCACGTAGGCGATCATCAGCGAGTTGGGAAATGGCCAGCCTTGACTTGCAAAATAGTGCAGGTTGGAAACCTTGAGACCGACTTCCTCGAAGGATTCGCGATGAATGCATTCCTCAATGGATTCGGACGGCTCGACAAAACCCGCCAGTGCGCTGTACATGCCGCGTGGAAAGCGCGCCGAGCGGGCCAGCAGCAATTCCCGCCCTGTCACAGTGTCGCGTTTGATGACCACCATCATGGCCGGTGAGACTTTGGGGTAATAGGTTTCCCCGCAGTTCGGGCATTTGCGCGAGCGTCCACCTTCGTGGATCTCGGTCGGTGTGCCACACGCTCCGCAAAAATGATGCGTGCGGTCGAATTCCAGCATTTGCACCGCGCGCCCGCCGATCGCCAGCAGGTCGTCCGGCAGGCGGTTGAACAGCGTGCGCATGTTCTCGAAGGCATGGCCTTCGGGTGCGCGATCGCTTGCCGCATGCGCTGCCCATACCGGTGTCTCTCCCAACATGCCGACGAAGCGCGCGCGTTCACGCTCGATGCCCAGGCTGCCGGACAAGACATCCGCAGGCAGCGGCAGCATCGGTTCGGTGTGTGCGGTGTACACCAACAGGTTGTTGCGATGAAACACGAACCACAGGCCATCGGCACCGGCAGTCGCGGGAGCGCTCCAGATCGGTTCAAAATGTGCGGGAAGAATCATGCGGGGATTTTATCAGGGTCGTTCACCGCGGCGAGCGTGGGTGACATCGCCCGGGGCGTGTGTAATCGCCCAGGTCGGTGCGGCTTAAAGGCGCGGGCCGCCGCTATTCTGCTTACGCCCAGGCAGCGCCCGGAAGTTTTGCGAAGTTGTTGCCATTTGGCAGCATCAGGCTTGCCAGCCGATGCTTCGCGGTTCGAGGCGCCGGTCGCCAAAATCACCAGTAGGTCACTATCATCTTGGTGGCCAGCAAGAACAAGGAGCCGGCGAAAATGCGGCGCAGCGTGTCCACCGGCATTCGGTGCGCAGCGCGCGCACCGAATGGGGCGGTGAGCATGCTGGCAGCAACCAGCGCCAGGAGGGCGGGCAAGTATACGAACCCAAGACTCCCCGGCGGCAGGCCGGGGACGTTCCAGCCGCTACCTATGTAGCCCAGGGTGCCGACCAGGCCGATCGGTATGCTGATCGCCGCAGCCGTTGCGATGGCAGTGCGTACAGGTACTCCACAGAACATCATGAACGGCATGCTGAGGAAAGCCCCGCCCGCCGATACCAGGCCGGAAATGGCCCCAATGGTCACACCCACGGCGAACAACGGACCGGCGGCGGGCAAGCTGCGGGAGGCCGGGGGCTTGCGTCCCAGCAGTATCTGGGTGGCACCGGCGTAGACGATCAGCGCGAAGGCCAGCGCCAGCGCACGCTGCGGCAGGAAGCCGGCGGCTGCTGTCGACGCCAGCGTCCCCACGATCATGCCGGGTACCATGCGCCGCGCCACGCCCCAGTCGACCACGCCATGCCGCTGATGCTCGCGCACCCCGGCCGCGGCGGTGAACATGATCGACGCCATGCAGGTGCCAAGTGCGAGATGCACATTGTGTTCGGGGATCAGGCCTTGGGTCGTGAACATCGCCGCAAGTATCGGCACCAGTGTCATACCGCCACCGATACCCAGCATGCCGGCGAGAAAGCCGATCAAGGCGCCGGTCAGGGCGTATCCGGCGATCCAGGTCACGCCGGCGCCGGTCGTGCCAGCAGGGACTCGATATGCGCCCATTCGTGCGTGGTGACCGGCGTGATCGACAGCCGGTTGCCGCGCTTCAAGATCGTCAACCCCGCGAGAGCGTGGTCGGAGCGCAGTTCGTCTAGGCCAAGCAGCCGGGTCTTGCGGACGAAGCGTACAGCGACGTTGTGCCAGCGCGGCTTGTCCGGCGTGGATTTCGGATCGAAATACGGGCTCGCCGTATCGAACTGCGTGGCGTCCGGAAACGCGCGTCGCACCACCTTGCAGATGCCGGCGATGCCCGGCTGCGGACAGGACGAGTGATAGAACAAAGCCAGATCACCGGGTCGCATGTCGTCGCGCATGAAGTTGCGCGCCTGGTAATTGCGCACACCGAACCAGGGCAGGTCGCAACCTGGTGACGCCGCGAGGTCATCTATCGAGACCTCGTCGGGCTCGGACTTCATCAGCCAGTGGTGCATCATGGCAGCGTTTAAGAAAACCGAAAAAAAACGGCGCAACGCGCCGCTTATCCGCTCCGGCAGGTGGTCGGCAATGCCGGCCTCGCCGCCTTCGCTTGCTTGCAAGCGCCCATAGTCGGTCACAGGCACTCGATGATTCATGGGTTCCCCGCAATGCGGCCAGGCCCTCATCCTGAACCTGAGGTTCAGGTTGGCTGCCTCATGAAGATCACATCAGGGTCTTGAGCGGGCCATCAGGGAGCTTGCGCTATGAGGCCCGACGAGACACACAACAGCAATCGATTCTTCAGCAACCGCGCTTTTAAGCTTATTGGTTCAAGGAATTTAAGACCTTGACCAACACCGCAGGGAATTCGTTTTAAGCCAAGCCGGTGCTTCGCTTAAAACCACTCCGAACTCTCGATGCATTCCGACGTCGCTAAAACAACTTTTCCTGGGTCGCCAGCGCATCATCAACCAGAGTATTCATCGCCATCATTCTACGCTTGTATTCAGCCAGGTCAAACCCGGCCCCGGTGCGCGACGAAAGCAGCTCGTGCGCGATATTGAGCGCCGCCATCACAGCGATGCGATCCGCGCCCGCAATCTTGCCCGCGCCCTTGATCTCACGCATTTTCTGGTCAAGATAAGCCACCGAGGCCATCAGGTTTTCGCGCTCGTCATCCGGGCAGGCTACTCGATATTGCCGGTCAAGAATGGTGACATCCAGATTTTTTACCGAGGATTTCGCTGTGGCCATATTCAAGTTTTCTCGGGCGTATCGGGTATTTGCGCCAATAACGCATCCACACGTTCACGCGCGGCGGACAGCTTCCCGCCGAGCCGCTTGTTTTCGGTCTCGAGCAAGACCGCCTGCGCGCGCAGATCGCGGTTTTCCTCCTTGATTTGCTTGTGCAAGGTCACTAGATGCGCAACCTTTTGCTCCAAGTTTTCTAACTCGGTCATAACCTAAATGGTGTTCGAAAAATCATGTCAAGTCAAGGCAATATGTCGTACTGTGAAGGTGAAATCGCCAGTTTCAAGGCGCGCCGCCGCCCTTTGGTACGGCGCCGCCGGGTTTGCTCGAGCCGATCGCACAAGGCACTGGTGCCCAGAAGCATGCGCGGGGTGGGGCTCGAAATGGTTTGCCCGGGAATGGCGAATCTCGCGCCATAGCGTACCGCATCAAGTCCGGGCCAGCGTTCCCAGGTAGCAAGCCAGGCGAGCGCTGCCATTGGCTCGGCGATGGCAACAATCGCCTCGGGATTGGCCGCGACCACGGCCTCATAGCCCACTGTGGGCGCCAGTACCGCGGCATCCCCGAAAACGTTGCGGCCCCCGCACAAGCGCAATGCATCGGCGATCAGATGGCGATCATTGATGGTCATCAGCGGCGAGTTCCAGATTTGCAGGAAAACCCGCACGGGCGCAACGCCGGCGTTGGCTTGGCGCAGGGCATCCATGTGCATGCGGTACTGCCGGGCGGCTGGATTGGCGATCGCGCTGCTGCCCGCGAGTTGCCCGAACGTCTCAAGGCCGATTGCAACCTCTGCCAGTGAACGCGGATCGCTGACAAACACCGGGGCCTTGAGGCGCAGCAATTGCGCCATCTGCCGCTGCGCCGCGCCATGCGGCCAGGCGATGATGAGGTCCGGCGCGAGAGCTGCGATGCCTTCAATGCTCAAGGTGGCGCTGTTGCCAATGCGTGGCAAAGCGGACGCCTCTGCCGGATAGTCGCTGAACTCGACCGTGCCCACCACTCGCGAGCCGGCGCCTGCGGCGAACAACAGCTCGGTGGCGCCTGGTGAAAGGCTTACGATGCGCCTGGCGGGGCTGGCCAGAGTGAAGGGGGCGCCCCTGTCGTCGATCACGGTCACCGCAGTTGCGGCCGCACCGCCCGATAGCAGAACGCCAAGCGACACTGCCCACCGGTGCCAGTGTCGAGTGAGCGGGCGCACCGTGTTCACAGCGCTTCGGCCTCTGGACCAAGATTGAAGCGGAAGGTGGCTCCCTCTCCAGGCACCGAATGCGCATCCACGTTGCCGCCATGCCGCTCGACCAAGCGCTTGACGATCGCCAGGCCAACGCCGGTGCCCGGGAAATCGGCTGCCGAGTGCATGCGCTGGAACATGCCAAACAATCTGTCGGCGTAACGCATGTCGAATCCGACACCGTTGTCGCGTACGCGGTACCAGTTCGTTCCATGATCCACCTGCACGTCTATTTCGATCTCGGGTCGCGCAACCGTGGCAGAGTACTTGAACGCATTGCCGATCAAGTTTTCGAATATCTGGCGCAGCATCGCAGGGTCGGCGCTTGCGCGGCCGAGAGGCCTGCCCACGCAGCGGGTGTCGGGTTGGGCCGTGGCCAGGCGCAGCATCACTTCCGTGGCTATCGCGTTCACATCCGCGATTTCCCGCTGGCGATCGATGCGGGTGACGCGCGAATACTCAAGCACGTCGTCGATCAGTTCGCCCATGCGTTCGGCGTTGGAGGCAATGCGGTCGAGCAGGCCCGCGCTATCCGCGCCCAGATTTTCGCGCTCGTCCTCGGCCAAAAGGCTGGCGAAGCCGCTGATTGCCCGCAGCGGGGCACGCAGGTCATGCGATACCGAATATGCGAACGATTCAAGCTCGCGATTGACCTGCGATAGCTCGGCGGTGCGCTCCGCGACTCTGCGTTCAAGCGTTTCGGCCATGGCTTTCAGGGCAGCCTCGGCCTCCACGCGTGCGGTGATGTCCGCCAGCGTTATGAGCACACCGTTGGCCGAATCAGGTCCAAGCGGCAGCGGTTTGGCGCTGATCTGCAGCCAGATCATGCTGCCGTCCGGGCGGCTGGCGCGATACATCTCCTCGATAACCGATTCCCCGTGCTTGAGTGCGCGGTACGAGGGGCGTTCTTCAATCCGCAATTCACGCCCACCGGAGTGGAACATTCGCAGTATCGGGGTATACGGACCGGCAGCGCCAACTGCCGCCTGGCTCAAGCCGAACACGCAAGTGGCGGCCGGATTGCTGCCGATCGCCTGGCCATTGGCGTCGAGCAGAAGAATCGCCTCGGTCATGGTTTCGATCACGGACCGATAGCGACTCTCGCTCTCCCTGAGCGCCGCTGCGCTCGCGCGTTCGGCTGTCACGTCTGCCAGTACGATCAATACCTCGCTGTGCCCGTCGGCTTGAGCGCCGACCGGAACAGCTGTAACCCGCAGCCATGCGTGTGAATTGTCGCTGCGTACCAGCCGCACAGTCGAGTCGCGCACCATCGTTCCGGAGCGGCGTACCAGCGCGCTCGGACGCGTGGCGTGGGAGATCGGCAGACCGGATTGGTCGAACATGCGCAGGCGCGACGCCCGCGGCCCCTGTGCTACGAGTTCGGCGAAATCGGTGCCGAAAATCGCCATCGTGGCCGGGTTGTAAGCCAGCACCTTGCCGTCGTCGCCCGTTAGGAGCACGCCTTCGGTGAGCGAATTCACCACCGAGCGATAGCGTGCCTCGCTCTGGCGCAAAGCGGTTTCGGTGGCCTTGCGCTGGCTGATGTCCTGCGTCAGCGAGACGAAATAGGCAGGCTCACCGTTTTCATCACGCGCCAGCGCGGCCGTCAGTTCCACCCATACGACAGTGCCGTCCCGGCGCAAGTAGCGCTTCTCCAGGGCATAGCGCTCGGCGGTTCCGGCGATCGCATCGGCCATGCGATCATGACCCGCCTGACGGTCGTCCGGGTGCGTGATCTGCCAGCCCGCACTGGCAAGCAACTCGCTCTCGCCATAGCCCAGAATGCGGCACAGCGCGGGATTGACGCGTAAAAAACGGCCGTCGAGAGCCACCTCGGATATGCCCATGGCTGCCTGATCGAACATCATGCTCAGGCGTTCCTGGGTCTCGCGCAGCGCGGCTTGGGCAGCGAGTCGTGGCCCGATGTCCTGGGTTTGCACCACCAGATGCTTGAGGCTGCCATCCGCGTCGCGGACGGCAGCCGCGTCCAGCTCGACCCACACAATCCCTCCATCCTTGCGAATGAAGCGCTTGCGAAGATGGTAGGCGTCACGCGTGCCGGCAACACACTGCGCGATCATCGCCCGGGTGGCTTCGATATCGTCGGGATGGGTGAAATCGACACTGTTGCCGGCCAGGATTTCCGCCGCCGTATATCCCAGCAAAGCGCAATAGCTTTGGTTGGCATAAATCGGGGTGTCGTCCGGCAAGACCAGTGCCTTGGCGATTCCCGGATGTTCGGCGATGGCGCGAAAGTTGGCCTCGCTCAGGCGCAGGCGTTCCAGGGCACAGAATTCATCGGTGACATCGCGGGTCACGCCGTGGTAGCCGATAAAGCTGCCGTCGGAGCCAAAGCGTGGCTCGCCGGAAATGCTGACATAGGCGTCGCCACGTTTTGGGTTGGCGATACGCCCCCTGACATTGCGATACGGCTTGTGTGCCGCACGCAAAGCCTCGAATTCCGCCACCGGCATCGAGAGCAATACGAAATGCGGTATCTCGGTGAAGTGCTTTCCAAGCAGATTGGTTGACGAGATCGCCGCACCATGACCTCTGGTGCCGGCCACGCTGGTCAGCTTAAGCGTCGCATCGGTTTCCCAATACCAGTCGCTCGACATCTCGGCCATGCGCCGCAATCGTGCCTGACTGGAGCGCAGGGTGGCCGACGCTGCGGCAGTCCGTGCGGTCTGCCTCCTGATAGCCGCGTAAATGAAGGGCGAGGTGATGCCCACAAACGCAATTGGTTTGACGAAGACCCACAGCGACAGCGGGTATTCGGTTGCGAATGCCCATCTGGCGACAAGCTCGGATACGAGCCCGCAGACAAGCGCCAGCGCTGCGTAAGCGGCAGTGTATCGCAGTGCGCAGCGGTGCCCGATTGCGACGGCCGCATCGTCCGGATGCGACTCATCGCCTGCCGCGGGCGCGGGCTTCGAAGCGGTTTTCAAGAATCGTCGTGTTCAGGTCTGGCCGGACATAACGTGACGCCCCAATGGCGGATCGCGGTGTCTGACGGATGGCTGCAATAATCAGCAAACTCGCATTGCTCAGGATACCTCATGCTCATCACCCGGACTCTGCTGGCGGCGCTGGCGCTTGAAGCGACACAAGTCCCGAGGCGCCGCAAGAATCGCAACTTCCACAGCAGTGACGCCGCGCGCGCGCATCGCCTCCTCAATGCCATGGAGCCCGATTCGTATGTGCGCCCGCACCGTCATCTGGATAGCGAAAAGAGTGAAACCATCATCGCCCTCAAGGGTAGCTTCGGCCTGGTCGTGTTCGATACCGTCGGTGCTGTGGTTTCATGCGACGTCATTGCCTGCGACGGTCCGACGCTCGGAGTCGATATCCCCTACGGCACCTTTCACACGCTGTTGGCACTTGAACCGGGATCGGTGTTTTTCGAGGCAAAGGCCGGTCCGTATGTTCCACTTGGAGACGCCGAAACGGCGGCGTGGGCGCCGGCGGAGGCTGCGCCGGACGCGCAGGCCTATCTGCAGAAAATGCACGCCCTGTTTGCCTGAAAAGCGCGGCGCATTGCCAACCGCAGTGTTGAAGCGAACGGGGTGCTCGGCCTGGCCCATCGTCGCCGACGCGGATCGCGCCTCTGCGCCAGGCAGTACGCGTCGGCATTCGCGATGTGGCAAGGTCTCCGCGACAGCGCAAGCCGCGTATCAGCCTTGCGCAGGCATGTGCGCGACGGCGGCCGAGGCAAGCAGGATGCCGGCACGCTCGATGGCCGCCGGAAGGTCCGGCAGCAGGTTGGCCGCCCCCAGGGTGTTGATGAATCCGGCGCGTGCGATCAGCGAGGCAGGTTGCTGGTTCACGTCGCACAGAATCAGGGTCGCGCCGCGCCGCGCCAGAGTCTTGTGCAGCGTTTCCAGGCATTCGAGGCCGGTGGTGTCGACGTTGATCACGTGGTGCAAATCGAGCACCAGCACGCCAGGCCGCGCCGCGCCCGCATCAAACTCGAGCAAGGTCTCAAATTTGCCGACGGACCCGAAAAACAGCGAGCCGAACAAACGGTAGGCCACCACGCCGGGCGGCATCTTGCTGCCGGCTGGCAGAGTTTCCGGCTTCACCGCCTCGATGCTGGTCAGACTCGATATGCGATAGATGAAGAACAGGCACGCCAGCACCAGTCCCACTTCAACTGCAACTGTGAGATCAAGGATCACAGTGAGCAGAAACGTGGACACCATGGTGATGCGATACGGCAGGGAGTACTGGCGCAAGCGTGGAAACTCGCTCCATTCCCCCATGTTGTAGGCCACATAAAGCAACATGGCCGCCAACGCCACCAGCGGCACATGGCGCGCCAGCGGGGCGGCCACCAGCACGATTGCCAGCAACACCAGGGCGTGAACGATGCCTGCTACCGGCGAACGCGCACCGGAGCGCGCGTTGGTGCTGGTGCGCGCGATGGTGCCGGTGGCCGGCATGCAGCCGAAGAACGGGCCGATGAAGTTGGCCAGTCCCTGTGCCATCAGCTCCTGGTTAGGGTCATGCCGGTCGTC
This sequence comes from Burkholderiales bacterium, assembly GCA_043786185.1. Classification (GTDB taxonomy): domain Bacteria; phylum Pseudomonadota; class Gammaproteobacteria; order Burkholderiales; family JAEUOS01; genus JAEUOS01. The sequence goes on along the minus strand of JAYVWK010000182.1, from coordinate 11,186 downwards.
GATCATGCCGTCGGCGATACGAGCGCACAGTAGCGATTCAATTGCGCCGAGCAGCGCGATGGTGATGGTCGGCGTTGCCAGGGTGCGTACCGTTGTCCAGTTGAATTCCGGCAATGCGAACGAGGGTAGCGCTTGCGGGATGCCGCCGAACTTCGAACCTATGGTTTCGACCGGTAAGTGCCAGACGACCGTCGCGATAGTGGCCAGGGCCAGCGCCACGATAGTGCCCGGCAGGCGGGCCAGTCCGCTCAGGCGGCCCGGCAGGCGGGACACCATGCTCGGCCACAGGATGATCAGGGCCAGTGTGGCCACGCCCAGGACGATAGTCGTCGGGTCGATGCTGTGAAGGTGCGCGTACAGCGTTTTCAGCAAAGCGAAGAATTCCGCCGGAATCCTGCCCTCGACTTTGAGCCCGAGAAACTCCTTGAGTTGCGACAGGGCGATCAGAACCGCAATGCCGTTGGTGAAGCCGATGATGATCGATACCGGAACGAAGCGGATCAGCGATCCTAGGCGCGTCAGCCCCATGATGAACAGCAGGGCGCCAGCCATGATGGTGGAAATCAACAGGTTGGCCAGGCCATGATTGACCACGATGCCATACACGATGACGATAAATGCTCCCGCCGGTCCGCCGATCTGCACGCGCGAGCCACCCAGGCTGGAGATAATGAAGCCGCCAATGATCGCAGTGAAAATGCCCGCTTCAGGTGCCAGGCCGGACGCGATCGCGAAAGCCATGGCCAGCGGCAGCGCGAGCACGCCGACGGTGATGCCTGCGATCAGGTCATTGCCAAACTGGTTGGCGTCGTAGTCACGCAGGCTCTTGACGAGATAGGGCTTGAATGGGTGCAGGTGTAAGGCCATGACGATCTTCCTTGAAAACGGGTGCGCCGGACAGTTGCTTGTAGCGCATGTTTTCAATCGCCGGCGCGCAATGCTGCAGGCGTGCGATAAAGCGTCGCCGCCGCGACAGGCGGGCAGGCTTGTTCGAATGATGGCAATACTGCGGAATTGTGTTCAAGCTAGTCGACGCCGGGCGCATCACTTCACGCGCATGCCGGGCAGGGCACCGACATGCGGTTCAAGCAGGTAGAGTCCCGGCGCACCTGTATCGGCCGCGCTTGCAGCCAGCACCATGCCTTCGGACACCCCGAACTTCATCTTGCGCGGTGCAAGGTTCGCCACCATTACCGTGTGCCGTCCAATCAGTGTCGCCGGATCGTAGGCCGACTTGATGCCGGCGAAAACGGTGCGTGGTCGGGCTTCGCCGACGTCAAGAGTCAACTTGATGAGTTTGACTGCGCTTTCGACGTGCTCGGCATTGACGATTCTGGCAATGCGCAAGTCCACCTTCGCAAAGTCCTCGATTCCTATAGTCGCCGCGATCGAGGCGGCTCCACCCGCGCTTGCGCCGTCTGATGCAGCCGGCGGTGAAGCCGTTTCCGCGGGCGCCGGCGCGTCGCGCCCGGTGGCAGGCACCTTGGCTGCGACCGGTACCGCGGGCGGCAGGGCTTGAGCGGCCAAGACCGCTGCCGCAGGTAACTCGAACAGGGCATCCAGCTGTTTTGCATCGACGCGCGCCATCAGGTGCACATACGGCTTGATCGCCACCACGTTGGCGCCGTTCTCCCAGCTCGCCAGGGAAAGCCCGGTCAGTTCTTCAGTCTTGCGCGCGACCTCGGGCAGCACCGGTGCCAGGTAACGGCTCAACAACGCGAAGCAATTGATAAGCACCGAGCAGGCCACATGCAAATCAGCGCTGCGTCCGGCGTCCTTTGCCAGCTCCCACGGCTTGACGCGGTCGGCATACTGATTCACCTGGTCTGCCAGCCCCATGATCGTGCGAATCACGCGGCTGAATTCGCGCTCCTGAAATTCGGACGCGATCTGGCTGGCCATGCCGCGCAGGTGATCGACCAGCTGGCGACCTTCGACATCCCATTCACCCGCCAGGCGGCCCTCGAAACGCTTGCTCAGGAATCCCGCGGCGCGACTGGCGATGTTGACGTATTTTCCGATCAGGTCGCTGTTGACCCGCGCCAGAAAATCGTCCGGATTGAAGTCCACGTCTTCCACGTTGGCATTGAGCTTGGCCGCGATGTAGTAGCGCAGCCATTCGGGGTTCATGCCGACGTCAAGGTAGCGCAGCGGCGATATGCCGGTGCCGCGCGACTTGCTCATCTTCTCACCGGATACAGTGATGAAGCCGTGGACAAAGACGTTGTCGGGTACCTTGTACGGCTTGCCTGCAAAATGCAGCATGGCCGGCCAGAACAGGGTGTGGAAATAGATGATGTCCTTGCCGATAAAGTGGATTTGTTGCGTGTCGTCGGCGTCAAGAAATTCCTGGAAGCTGCGCGTTTCGCCACGCTTGCGTGCCTTGCCCGAATCGAAATAATTCTTCAGGCTCGCAAGGTAGCCGATCGGCGCATCCAGCCAGACATAGAAATACTTGCCCGGCGCATCGGGAATCTCGATGCCGAAGTACGGCGCATCACGCGAAATGTCCCAGTCACCGAGTGCACGGTCCCCTTCACCCTCCAGCCATTCGCGCGCCTTGTTGGCGACCTGTGGCTGCAGGCGGCCCGGAAGATTGACCCATTGCTCGAGAAAAGCGGTGCAGCGTGGATCCGACAGTTTGAAAAAATAGTGTTCTGACGACTTGAGGACCGGTTTCGCGCCGGACAGCGCCGAATACGGATTGATCAGATCGGTCGGCGCGTACACCGCACCACATACTTCGCAGGCATCGCCATATTGGTCCTTGGCGCCGCATTTCGGACATTCGCCCTTGATGTATCGGTCGGCCAGGAACATGTTCTTGAGCGGATCGAAAAACTGCTCGATCGATTTGCTGTACGTCAGTTGTGCCTGGTCGCGCAGGCGCCGGTAAATGTCCTGGGACAGCTGTTCGTTCTCCGGCGAATCGGTTGAATGCCAATGATCGAACTCGATATGAAAGCCGTCAAGGTAGCGCGGCCGCTCGGTGGCGATGCGCTGCACCAGTTCCTTGGGGCTTATGCCCTCGGCCTGTGCCTTGAGCATGATGGGCGCGCCATGGGCATCGTCCGCGCATACGAAATGCACCACATGGCCTTGCATGCGCTGAAAACGTACCCAGATATCGGCCTGGATGTACTCCATGATGTGGCCAATGTGAAACGAGCCATTGGCATAAGGCAGGGCGGTGGTGACGAAAAGGTGCCGCTTGAGCATGGGCGAATTGGCCTGATTTCTTGCGGAAAACCCTAGAGTTTATCAGGGCTTAGGCGGAATCCGCTCGCGTTTGCGTTAAACTTTCAACCTTTGCGCACTGTTTCGCGCAAGCCCGCAGTCCTTCACGATTTCAATCTATGCCAATCAATCTCGAACAGGTGCAGGCGGCGCTCAAGGCCGTCATTGATCCGAACACCGGACGCGATTTCCTGACCACCCGGTCGGCGAAGAACATGCGCGTCGAAGGAAGCGATATCAGCCTCGATGTCGAGCTTGGCTATCCTGCCAAATCGCAGATAGATGCCCTGCGCCGCGATGTCATCAAGGCGCTCAAGGCAATCCCTGGCGCGGGCAATGTCAGCGCGAATTTCAGCGTCCGAATCGCCTCGCATGCGGTGCAGCGCGGGGTGAAACTGCTGCCCAATGTGAAAAACATCATCGCCGTGGCTTCCGGCAAGGGGGGGGTGGGCAAGAGCACCACCGCGGTCAACCTGGCGCTGGCGCTGGCCGCTGAGGGTGCCGTGGTCGGCATGCTGGATGCCGACATTTACGGGCCGTCGCAGCCGCAAATGCTCGGCATCAGCGGCCGCCCGGAATCGAAGGACGGCAAATCGTTGGAGCCGATGGAAGGCCACGGCATACAGGCCAGTTCGATCGGCTTCATGATCGATGTCGAAACCCCGATGGTGTGGCGCGGCCCGATGGTGACCCAGGCACTGGAACAACTGCTCAAGGAAACCAACTGGCGCGATCTCGATTACCTGATCGTTGACATGCCGCCCGGCACCGGTGATATCCAGCTCACGCTGGCGCAGAAGGTGCCGGTGACCGGCGCGGTGATCGTCACCACGCCGCAGGACATCGCGCTGCTCGACGCACGCAAGGGTCTCAAGATGTTCGAGAAAGTCGGCATTCCGATTTTGGGTGTGGTCGAAAACATGAGCATGCACATCTGTTCGGCGTGCGGCCACGCCGAACCGATCTTCGGATCCGGTGGCGGTGCGCAAATGTCCATGGATTACGGCATCGACCTGTTGGGCCAGTTGCCACTGGACATCAAGATCCGCGAACAGACCGATTCTGGCAAGCCGACTGTGGTGTCGGATCCCGACGGCCAGGTGACGGCGATTTACAAGGCGATCGCGCGCAAGGTGGCGGTCAAGGTCGCCGAAAGCATGAAGGACATGAGCGCCAAGTTCCCCAATATCGTAGTGTCGAAGACCACCTAGCAAGAAAGCGCCAGCAGGATGGCGCCAATAAGGAATTGCATGCAAATTGAAGCAATCAGAGTATTGCTGGCCGCACTGGTCATGTTTCTGGCCGGCGGCGCGGCCGCGGACGCGGAAAAAGGCATGGCTGCCCTTGAAAAGGGCGACTACAAGACTGCGCTGAAGGAACTCAATGCGGATGCCAAGAAGGGCGATGCAGACGCCATGTTCATGCTCTCGCGCCTGTATGCGGAGGGCAAAGGCGTCAAGGAGGACCGCAAGCAGGCCTTTCAGTGGATGGAAAGGGCTGCCAAGACCGGCAGCGTGCGCGCGCAGGGGTCGCTGGCGATGTATTTCAGCGAGGGCATCGGCGTTGCGAAAGATGACGCGAAATCGCTGGAACTGGGGCGCCGGGCTGCGGACGGCGGCGATCTGATTTCGCAGTTCATCATGGGCATGCGTTACAACAACGCTGTCGGCGTCCTGCGCGACATCGAGCAGGCGGCGGCTTGGTGGGGCAAGGCGGCTGAGCGTGGCATGCTGCGCGCGCAAGTCATGCTGGCCGGGTTGCTCAGGCAAAAGGCGGGGGCGTCGGATGCCAAACCCGAGCAGGCGAGCGCGGATCGCATCGAGGCTGCAAAGTGGCTGATCCTGTCGGATTCGGCGCGCCTGCCTGGCACAGAGGGCATGCTGGCCGGCATGAAGGAGAAAATGACCCCCGAAGAGATCGGCGCCGCCGAAGACCGGGCGCGCGATTGGCGACCGACCGGCGCTGCCAAATGAACAGCAGCGCGAGGGCATCATGAGCATCAAGGCCGACAAATGGATCCGTCGCATGGCGGCGGAGCACGCGATGATCGAGCCGTTCGAGCCGGGCCAGATTCGCGAGGTCGACGGCAGGCGCATCGTCTCTTATGGCACGTCGAGCTACGGCTACGATATTCGCTGTTCCAACGAGTTCAAGATTTTCACCAACATCAATTCGACCATCGTCGACCCCAAGAACTTTGACGAAAAATCCTTTGTCGATTTCAAGGGCGAGGTGTGCATCATTCCGCCCAACTCGTTCGCCCTGGCGCGCACGGTCGAATATTTCCGCATCCCGCGCAGCGTGTTGACCATCTGTCTGGGCAAGAGCACCTACGCACGCTGTGGCATCATCGTCAACGTGACGCCGTTCGAGCCTGAGTGGGAAGGCTATGTGACGCTCGAGTTCTCCAACACCACTCCACTGCCCGCCAAGATCTATGCTGGTGAAGGCTGTGCCCAGGTATTGTTTTTCGAAAGCGACGAAGTGTGCGAGACCTCGTACAAGGATCGCGGCGGAAAATACCAGGGTCAGCAGGGCGTGACCCTGCCCAAGATGTAGGCTGACGACAGGGCCATGCCGGGCGTGACGGATTTCACCTGGTTTTTCGAACGCGGTCCGCTGCCGCTGTTGGTCAGCATGCCGCATGTCGGCATCCAACTTCCGCCGGCGCTAAAGCGCCGTCTGACGCCGGCCGCACTCTCCCTTGCCGATACTGACTGGCACCTGCCCCGGCTGTACGACTTTTTGCAGAACATCGGTGCCAATTCGCTGGTGGCTGTCAATTCACGCTATCTCATCGATCTGAATCGCGATCCCGATGGCATTCCCCTGTATCCGGGCGCCGACAACACCGAACTGTGCCCCCTTTCGACCGCGCTGTGGGAGCCGATTTACCTTGATGGTCAAGCGCCCGACGCCGCGGAAGTGGCCGAACGCACAGCCCTTTACTGGACGCCGTATCACGCCAAGCTGGCCGAGACCCTGGCTGACTTGAAGGCACGCCACGGTTACGCACTGCTGTTCGACGCCCATTCGATCAAATCGGTATTGCCGCGCTACTTCAGCGGCCGCTTGCCCGACATCAATTTCGGCACTGCCGATGGCAGCAGTTCAGCACCCGACATCGCAGAGTGCATGGTAGCCGCGGCGCACAGGTTCCCCGACTACAGCACGGTGTTCAACGGCCGCTTCAAGGGCGGCTACATCACGCGTGCGCACGGGCGCCCGCGAGAGTCGATCCATGCGGTTCAACTGGAACTTGCATGGCGCACCTACATGGATGAAGACGCCTGCACGGCTGGCCGCTTCGAACTCGATGAAGGCAGAGCGCAAAGCCTGCGCTCCCTGCTGCGGGCAGCGATCGATGCCATGCTCGCTCAGGCGCGAGCAAGACGCTGACGCACTCGACCAATGCTACCGCGCGACAGCGTGCGACCCCCGCCAATGCGGGCCCCGCTGTGTGAGCCGTTACAATCCGCCGTATGTGGCAAAGGCTAGGTGCATCGGCGTGCGCTGGAAAGACCGACGCGGACGGCGAGGTGAGACCAGACGTGCACAGTGCGTGGCAGGCGTCATGCGCGGCGCGGGGGGCGGCTCGGAACTACCTGCGCGTCCTTCACAGCACGGGCTGATGCCTGCCTCCAAACCAGGCCCCGCTGCGATTCCGCGCCGAGCCCTCGTGCTGCTGGTGTTGCTGACCCTGGTCTGGGGCACCAATTGGCCCTTGTTTCCACTGGTCATGCGCGAGATTTCGGTCTGGACCTTTCGTGCGTTTTCCGTGCCGATCGCCGGCCTGGTTTTGCTTGGTGTGGCGCGCGCCCGTGGCCATTCCCTGGCCATACCGCGCGGCGACTGGCTGCGGTTTCTGGTCGCGACCTTCGCCTACATGCTGGTATGGAACATCGCTAGTACCTATGCGGCGATCCTGATCCCGTCAGGCCAGGGCGCGCTGCTTGGTTTCACCATGCCGCTTTGGGTGGCGCTGATTTCGTGGGCGGTGCTCGATGAACGCATGTCGCGCAGATTGCTGCTGGCGCTGGCGCTCGGGGTTCTGGCAGTCGGCATGCTGATGGTCCCGGGCTTCGGCGCATACACCGAGGCCCCTTTGGGCGTGGCTTCAGGCCTGCTGGCGGCCATCGGCTGGGCCGTTGGTACTCTCATCATCAAGCGCCATCGCTGGCAGACGCCGGTACTGGTATTGACCGGTTGGCAGTTGCTGTTGACCGCGCTGCCCATCATTGCCGGTGCCTTAGTTCTGGGGGACGGCCAATGGTTCATGCCGGCATGGCAAACACTTGCCGTGGCGGCCTACATCACACTGGTACCGATGTGCATCGGCAACGTGAGCTGGTTCGCTATCGTGGGGCTGTTGCCGGCCAATGTTGCCGGACTGTCCTCGGTCATGGTGCCGGTGGTGGCGATGATTGCCGGGGCGCTAATGCACGGCGAACCACTCGGACCATGGCAAGTCGCGGCCATGCTGTGCTGCGTGGCATCGCTGTCGCTGACTCTGTCGCAGCCGGCAACTTTGCCCTGAAAGTTTGCGGCAGAATGCGCATCATGCAGATTATTGACCAGGTCCGTACACGCCATCATTTGCGCTTCGACAAGCTGATTCCGGCGCTCCAGCAGATGTTCGTCGAGGGCTGCGAGGTGCCGCTTAGGCATCGCCATGACATCGGTGGGCAGGGCGGCAGCATCCTTTTGATGCCCGCATGGCAGGCCGGTGGGTTTCTCGGCATCAAGACAGTTTCGATCTTTCCTGCCAATCGTGAACACGGGTTGCCGAGTGTGCATGCGGCCTACCTGTTGATGGATGCGGCCACCGGCGTACCTCTGGCGATGCTCGATGGCAACGAGATCACGGCACGCCGAACGGCGGCGGCATCGGCACTGGCCGCGCGCTATCTGGCGCGCCGGGATGCGCAGCGCTTGCTGGTAGTCGGTGGCGGGCGGGTGGCGCGCCTGTTGCCCCAAGCCTATCTTGCAGTGCGGCCGATCACACGTGTGATGGTCTGGACCCGGCGCCGTGACCCGGGGCTGCGCCTGGTGGAAGAGCTGCGAAGCGATGGATTTGACGCAATACTGAATGAGGACCTGAAGGCCGCGGTTGGCGCCGCCGATATTGTGAGTTGTGCGACCCTCTCGGAAACACCGCTGGTGCATGGCGCCTGGCTTGCGCCCGGCACCCATCTCGACCTGATTGGCGGCTTCGCCCCCGCCATGCGCGAGAGCGACGACGCATGCTTTGCAGGCAGCCGGGTGTTCATCGATACCGAAGAGGCGCTGCTGAAGGCGGGCGATCTGCTTGCGCCGATTGCCAGCGGCGTATTTCGCGCCGCGGACGTTTGCGCTACCCTGACCGGCTTATGCCGCAGCTCCCACGCGGGTCGTGCCGATGCGCGCGAGGTCACGGTTTTCAAGTCGGTAGGTAGCGCGCTTGAGGATCTCGCTGCCGCAACACTGGTGTATTTGTCGGAAGATGCGATCGCGGCGAATCACCTGAACGCAGGCCCGCAGCCGTCGTAGCCACACATAGCCATACACCCCTGGCATTGGCCAATCCAGCCTGGAAGTCGAGACCCATGTTCACCACGCGTCCTGAAATTGTCGGTACCCATGGGGTGGCAGCCTCCACCCATTGGCTCGCCTCGCAAACCGCGATGGGTGTGCTGGAACGCGGTGGCAATGCTTTTGATGCGGCAGCCGCCGGCGGCTTTGTGCTGCAGATGGTTGAGCCGCATCTCAATGGTCCCGGCGGCGAGGTGCCGATACTTTTGTGGAGCGAGCGTCTGGGTCGCATGCAGTCGGTGTGCGGCCAGGGCAGCGCGCCGGCGGCGGCCAGCGCCGACGTGTTTCGTGGCATGGGCCTAGAGCAGGTACCCGGCATCGGCCTCCTGCCCGCAACCGTGCCCGGGGCGTTCGGTGCGTGGCTGACGATGCTGCGCGATCACGGCACCTGGTCGCTGGCGGACGTCTTGGCGCCGGCGCTTGGTTACGCGCGCAACGGCTATCCGCTGATCGCGCGCGCGGTGCAGGCGATTGTCGCGGTGCGAGATCTGTTTCGCAACGAATGGCCTTCATCGGCCGCGATCTGGTTGCCGGGCGGCAAGCTGCCCCGGCCCGGAGCCTTGTTTTGCCAGCCCGCGGTGGCTGATACCTACGAGCGCGTGCTGGCCGCAGCGGCGCGCGAGGCCGACAGCCGTACCGGCGTGATCGATGCCGCCATGCGTATCTGGTACCAGGGCTTCGTGGCGCGTGAGATCGATACCTTCTACAGCGGTGAGCCGCTGTTCGATTGCAGCGGCGAAAAGCACGCAGGCCTGCTGCGCCATGAGGACATGCATGGCTGGAAGGCGACTGTTGGCGAACCGCTGACCCTGGACTTCGGGCGCTACACGGTTGCCAAGTGCGGCTTCTGGAGCCAGGGGCCGCTGTGCCTGCAGCAGCTCGGCATGCTGCGTCACGCCGGACTGGAAGCGCATGCGCCCGGATCGGCGCAATTCGTGCACCGTATCGCCGAGTCGGCCAAGCTGGCGCTGGCCGACCGTCTGGCGTGGTACGGCAGCGCGCCTTCTGCAGCGCTGGCGGTGCAGCAGGATTTGTTGTCCGACGCATATCTCAAGGCACGCTGGGGCATGGTCGATGGTGCGGCTTCGCGCGCGTTGCGCCCTGGCCAGCCCGCAGGCGCGCTGTTGCACATGCCGGACCTGGATGTGAGTCGGCGCACATTGCTGGCCGCCGATACGCGTTACGGCATCGGCGAGCCGACCTTCGCCGACCTGCCGCCGGTGGCCGAATGGGCCGCGCGCGAACTGTTCGTCGGCGACACCTGCCATATCGACGTCATCGACCGTCACGGCAACATGGTGGCTGCCACGCCCTCAGGCGGCTGGTTGTCGTCCAGTCCGGTCATCCCCGCGCTCGGCTTCGCGCTCAGCACGCGCCTGCAGATGACCTGGCTCGACGCCGGCCTGCCTAACTCCCTCATGCCCGGGGTGGCGCCGTGCACCACCCTGTCGCCTTCGCTCGCACTGCGCGACGGCGAGCCCTACATGGCGTTCGGCACGCCGGGTGGCGATCAGCAGGACCAATGGTCGGCGGCGTTCTTTCTGCGTCACGCGGTGCACGGCATGAACCTGCAGGAGGCCATCGATGCGCCGGCCTGGCATGTCGATCATTCGGCAAGCTCATTCTGGCCGCGCCAGACCAATCTCAACCGCCTGACCCTGGAATCGCGTTTTTCCAACCAGACCATCGAGGAACTGCGTGCCATGGGGCATAACGTCGTGGTTGGCGAGGCCTGGTCCGAAAGCCGCATGTCGGCTGCCAGCCGCGAGCGCGACAGCCGCGGCCGCATGGTTCTGCGCGCGGCGGCGAACCCGCGCGGCATGCAGGGCTACGCGGTTGGCCGATAGATGCACAAGTACGACCGTGTCATGTTGCGGCAAGCCGCAAACAGACAATTCTTCTCACGCCTTGGACACTTATCCATGCCGTATCGATTCCTGCGTTGCGCGCCGCTGTTCGTTTCCCTGCTTGCTGCACCAGCCGCATTGGCTGCGTATCCCGAACGTGCCATCACGGTGATCGTGCCCTGGGCGCCCGGCGGCTCGACCGATATTCTGGCGCGTGCCATGGCCGAGCAATTGACCCGATCCCTGGGCCAGCCGGTGCTGGTTGACAACAAGGCCGGGGCCTCGGGCAACATCGGCTCCCACCTGGTCGCCAAGGCGCGCCCCGATGGCTATACGCTGCTGGTTGGCTCGATGAGCACCCACGCGATGAATCCTGCCTTGATGCCCAACATGCCCTTCAAGGGGGTCGAAGACTTCACGCCGATCGCGCTCTTGGCCAATGTGATCAACACCATGGTGGTGCATCCGTCGGTGCCGGCTAGGAACTTGCGCGAATTCCTCGCCTACGCCCGAGCCAACCCGGGCAAACTG
>JAYVWK010000181.1:0-3332 GCA_043786185.1 Burkholderiales bacterium | reverse complement strand
GCCAGCTTGACGCAGCAGGCTGATGTTGCCCAGATTTCCGAAAAGTCCAGGATGGTCACGGGCATGCAGCAGCACCATGGTTTGCACGCAAAACTCGATGTCGACCATGCCGCCGGTATCGTGCTTGAGATCGAGCTGACCCGAGCGATTGGGGTGGCCGGCGTGCATTTTCTCGCGCATGGCGCGCACCTCGGCCCGCAGCTTGTCCGCCTCACGTGGCAGCGCCAGTATGTAGCGGCGCTCCTCTTCGAAGGCGGCACCGACGCGTGCACTGCCGGCACAAAAGCGTGCGCGGGTCAGCGCCTGATGCTCCCACACCCAGGCACGCCTGCGTTGATAGTCGGAGAACGCGGCCAGGCTTGTGACCAACAGGCCGCTTGCGCCGTCGGGACGCAGGCGGGTGTCGACTTCGAACAGGCGGCCGGCAGTGGTCTGGGTGTCGATGAAGGTGATCAGGCGCTGGGCCAGGCGAGAGTAGGTTTCCGCTGCCTTTTCGTGTGCGTCGTCATAGATGAAAATCAGGTCCAGGTCCGAGGCATAGCCCAGCTCCTTGCCGCCCAGTTTGCCGTAAGCGATCACTGCGAATTCCGGGGCATCGCGGTGACGCGATTTCAACGCCGCCCAGGATTGCGCAAGCGCGATGGCCAGTGTGCGGTCCGCCAGTGCCGACAGATGATCGGCAAGGGCCTCCACTGTGAGCAAGCCCTGCACGTCTTGCGCCAGGAGACGGAACACCGCTGTATGATGCGTTTCCCGCAGGGCGTTCATCTGCGCTTCGAGGTCGTCGCCGCAAGCGGCGATTTGGGCCGCCGCATCCGCCGAGAAGCCCGCCATGTCGGGCGCCCCAAACAGTGTTCGCTCGTCGATCAGTTCGTCAAGCAGGATCGGATGCAGCGTCAGATAGCGCGATGCCCAGTCGGACGCGCCCTGCAGGCGGGCCAGCCGCGTGAGCGCAGGCGCGGACTGTGACAGCAGGGAAAGATAGCTCGCGCGCGAGGCGATGCTTTCGATGAAGCCGAGCAGGCGCGGCAGGGTCACATCCGGTGCCGCTGTGCTGCCGGCGGCATCGATCAAGCGCGGCAGGAGCGCGTCCAAGCGTTGGCGCGAACTTTCGGCCAGGCGCCGGATCTTGGCACCACCGAAAGTGGCGTCGATCAGGCGGGCCTGTTCGTCGGCTCGGGTGAATCCCGCGCCTTGCAGGCGTTGTGCGAGGGGAATCGCGTCGTTGCCGGGTAGCGCTGGCGCAGGGTCGCCCAACACTTGTGCGAAGTGTCGCCGCACCCTGCCGCGATGCGCGTCGAGCAACCTCATGAAGCCCGGCCAGTCGGCGCAGCCCATGGCTTGTGCCAGCCGCGAACGCGCTTCCTGCGGAGCCGGCAGCATGTGGGTTTGCTGGTCGTCCGCATACTGCAGGCGATGCTCGACCCGGCGCAGGAAATCGTAGGCGGCCGTCAATTCGCTTACCGCCATAGCGGGCAAGAGCCCCAGTTCCGCCAGCGCATTGAGCGCCGGTACGGTAGGCCGCAGGCGCAGCCGCGCGTCGCGGCCCGCGCGTATCAATTGCAGTGCCTGCGCCACGAATTCGATTTCACGGATGCCACCCGGTCCCAGCTTTACATGGTCATCCAGTTCGCGCCTTGCAACTTCGCGACTGATCTGCGCGTGCAAACCCTTGAGAGACTCGATCGAACCGAAGTCCAGGTAGCGCCGGTACACGAAAGGCGTGACCATGGTCATCAGTTCGCCCGCGCGGTCACCAGTGAGCACCCGGCCCTTGATCCAGGCGTAGCGTTCCCAGGCACGACCCTGGGCAACCAGATAGTTTTCGAGCGCCTCGAAGCCCATCGCCAGCGGGCCGTCGCCCCAGGGCCGCAGGCGCATGTCGACACGGAAAACGTAGCCTTCTGCCGTAGCTTCCGAAAGCGTCGCGATCAGGCGCCTGCCAACCTGACCAAAAAACTCCTGATTGCCGACACTGACGGCCCCGCCGCAGGTTTGGCCTTCCTCCGGGTACAAGAAAATAAGGTCGATGTCGGACGACACATTGAGCTCAAGGCCACCCAGCTTGCCCATGCCGACCACGTGCAGGGTTTGCGGCAAGCCGCTGTCGGCGCCTATCGGTGTGCCCAGGCGCGGCGCCAGCTCCGCCACCGCTGCGGCAAGGGCGGCGCCGATGGCCTGCTCCGCCAGTGCGGACATCGCTTGCGTCACCTCGGCCAGATCGGCCAAGCCCGCCAGGTCGCGCTCCATGGTCACCAGCATGACGATGCGGCGTACATCGCGCAACGCACCGGGCAGGTCGCCGCCTCGCGCGCCAAGCGCCTCGCCAATCAGGTTCGCAATGCCGGATGTATCCAGCCTTTGCGCCGACAGCCGCGCCAGTGTTTCGGCCAAATCGGGCCTGGCCGCAAGTTGCGCCCGCGCATAGGCACTGAAGAATCTGCCGTGCGGGATGGAAGGGAGTTCCGAAGTGTTTGTTTCCAAATGAAAATTCCTTGATTGCTGGCGTTGTGGTGCATCCATTATCCAAAGTGTGGCCTATGCTACATTGACAAGTTGAGCCATGGACGCAGCAAGCACCACGCAAACCCTCTCAGGTGTCTCCCGATGGCGCCGTGCGCTTACACGCGCATTTCGGGCCACTGAATGGTTGATCTGGGCGGTTTTCTTCGTGGTCGCGCTGACTTTCATCCTGCTACGGTATGCGATTTTGCCGAACGCCGAGGATTATCGGACGTCGATCGAAAGTGCGTTGTCACGCAGCCTTGGCAGCAAGGTGACGATTGGCCGCATCGATGCCGGCTGGGACGGCTTGCATCCCGATCTGGATTTGACCGACGTACGGCTGTATGACCGTCAGGGGCGGCCGGCGCTTTCCTTGCCCTTTGTTTCGCTCACTGTCTCCTGGTGGTCGGTGCCGATGCGTGAGTTGCGCCTGCACGCGCTGGAAGTCACCGGGGCCGACCTTGATATCCGCCGCACCCGCGGCGGAACGTTTGTCGTCGGCGGTATCGATTTCAACGATCCGCCGGACGGTGCCGGGCTGTCCGATTGGATTCTCGGGCAGCGGCGCATCGTCATCGCGGAATCGACATTGCGCTGGAACGACGAACTGCGCGGCGCGCCGGAGCTTGTGCTGTCGAATATCCGCACCGTGCTGGAGAGCTCCGGTGCACGCCATCGGTTCGGTTTTGTCGCCGATCCTCCACGTGAATTGGCTTCGCGATTGGATTTGCGCGCCGACCTGTACGGCGATTCGTTGGCCCGCTTGCGCCAATGGCGTGGCGCCCTGTATGCCGATCTCAAGTACATCGACTTGTCCGCGTGGCGCG
>JAYVWK010000180.1:0-2539 GCA_043786185.1 Burkholderiales bacterium | reverse complement strand
CGTTGCGTCGGCCTGCGCCCGCCACGGCTCCTGCGCCGGGGCTCCGGCCGTTCAGCGGATTCGTCAACCGACGCCGCAGGCCCTGCCATCGGCTCGGGTTGCATCGGCTGCACCAGTGCTGTTTCCGGGTGCACCGCGCCGCCACCGCTGCGGTAGACGTAGGCGCCCGACTTTTCGTCCCGGCCAAACTCCAGCAGGCCGCGCGCCTGGGCTTCCTCCAGCAAGTTGCCGAAGGCGCGAAAACCGTAGTAGGACTCGCTGAAGTCCGGCTTGCGGCGCTTGATGGCTTCCTTGAGCACCGAGGCCCAGATCTTGCCGCTGTCGCCGCGTTCGGACACCAGTGCGTCGAAAGTGTCGACGGCCATGTCGATCGCCTGGCTGCGGCGCGCCTCGAGTTCGTCCTTGCGTTGCCTGTCCTCCTCGGGCGAGCGGCGCGGCGCAGGGTGCGTGTCGCGGGTTTCGCGTTTGGCCATCGCGCGCTGGCGCTCGCGCACCAGGTCGTCGTAGAAGATGAATTCGTCGCAATTCGCGACCAGCAGGTCGGAGGTGGATTGCTTGACACCGACGCCGATCACCTGCTTGGCGTTTTCGCGCAGCTTTGACACCAGCGGCGAGAAGTCCGAATCTCCGCTGATGATGACGAAGGTGTTGACATGCGCCTTGGTGTAGCAAAGGTCCAGCGCATCGACGACCATGCGGATGTCGGCCGAATTCTTGCCCGACTGGCGCACGTGCGGAATCTCGATCAGCTCGAAGTTGGCCTCGTGCATCGTGGCCTTGAACGCCTTGTATCGGTCCCAGTCGCAATAGGCCTTCTTGACCACGATGCTGCCCTTGAGCAACAGGCGCTCGAGTATCGGCTTGATGTCGAACTTGTCGTAGTTGGCATCGCGCACTCCGAGCGCGACATTCTCGAAGTCGCAGAAAAGCGCCATGCTGATGTTGTCGACCGGTGAAGCCATAGTGTTCTCCAATAAATTGCCGACGCCGATCATCACACACAAGCCGGCCGGCGCACGTAAGCCAATGCCCCGTCGTGCAGCACCCTGCTGCTAGACTGGCCGCCACATGAAAGAGCCGCGCTACGCATGGGTCGTCGTCTGGGGAGCGTTCTTCAGCATGGCGGTCATCTTCGGCGTGTCGTATTCCTTCGCCGCCTTCTTCGGCTCCTTCGCGGCCGAATTCGCGGCGACGCGGGCCGACGTGGCGCTGGTGTTCGGTATTTGCGGCCTGGTCTATTTCGTGCTGGGTGTCGGTGGCGGTATGCTGGCGGACCGCTTCGGCCCGCGCGTCGTGGCGTGCGCCGGCATGGTGTGCATCGCCGGCGGCCTGTTCGCAACCAGCCTGGCGCATTCGATGGCGACCATCTACCTGAGTTACGGGGTCGGCATCGGCATCGGCATCGCCCTGGTCTACACACCGTCGATCGCCTGCGTGCAGCCCTGGTTCACGCGCCGTCGCGGCCTGGCCGCAGGCATTGCCAGCGCCGGCATCGGCGCCGGCACGCTGGTCGTGCCGCTGCTCGCGGCGGGCGCCATCAACTGGTTGCAGTGGCGCGACGCATTACGCGTGCTGGCTGTGGGTGTACTGGTGGTCGGCCTGGGCGCCAGCCTGCTGCTGCGGCGCGCACCGACCGCCGCCGGCTCGTCTAGTGCACCGGCGAGCGGAAAGACATTGCGCCAGGCGCTGCGCAGCCCCGGCTTCTGGTGGCTCTATCTGGCAACCGTCACGGCCGCACCGACCATGTTCATCCCGTTTGCCCATGTGTCTGCCGCGGCGCGTGACCTCGGGGTAGGCGATGCGCGGGCAGTGGGCCTGGTGGGCCTGATCGGGATTGGCAGCCTGGTCGGACGTTTTGCCATCGGCGCGCTGGCCGACCGCATGGGGCGCAACCACACCCTGGTGCTGATGCAACTGTCGATGGGCGCATCCTGCGTGTTGTGGGGCGCGGCGCAGGGTTATCTGGCGCTGGCGCTGTTTGCGCTGTGGTTCGGCCTGAGTTACGGCGGCATCGTGTCGCTGCTGCCGGCGCTGTGCATGGACCTGTTCGGCGCCCGCGCGGTCTCCAGCATCATCGGCATGTTGTACACCGGCGCCGCGCTGGGCAATCTGCTGGGGCCGGTGGTGGCCGGCGCGGTATTCGACCGCACCGGCAGCTACGGCCCGGTGATCTGGGGCTGCATCGCCCTGTCAGGCTTGGCGACGCTGGCCTCGGCGCGGCTGATCGGCCTGCGCCAAGCCTCTTACTGAGCGCCCCGCGGCCCGCCGCCGCGCGCCGGGCGCCCGCATCGCCCCGGTCAGCCACTCAGCGTATCCTTGACATCCATCGCAGCACCCGGCCTGCGGCAAGCCACACATCGCGCATCGCCTCGAACTGCAGCGCCACCATCATCCGGAACGGACGGGCCGCCACCTTGCGGTCAAAATCGGCGTTGTCGGTACCGAGGTCGACCGAGCGCGACCGGTCGGGCCGGCGCAAGATGGTGAACATGACGTCCCACCAGACGAAGATGTTCCCGAAGTTGGCGCGGTAATCGTC
>JAYVWK010000179.1:0-9215 GCA_043786185.1 Burkholderiales bacterium | reverse complement strand
CTCGACCAGGATCAACTGGCCTGAGCATCAGCCGGCATTTGCTGGTGGCGGGCGCGGCGTGCGCCGTCCCGCTACTTGCGCTTGAGGTCGTCGCCGCCCATGTAGATGCGGTTCCATACCGGCGCGATCACCAGTTCATTGATGCACACATGCGCCGGCATCTCGGCGATGAAGCGGATGGTGCGCCCGAGATCTTCTTCCTGCAGCATGCGCGACTTTTCTTCCGGGCTCGGTTCGACCGGTCGTTTCTTCAGGATCGGCGTGGCTACCTCACCCGGGCACAGCGCCGTCGCGCGCAGGCCATTGACACATTCCTCGATATTGAAGGAATGGGTCAGCGCCATCATGCCGGCCTTGCTCGCGGTGTAGGCCGGACCGGTCAGATAGCTGAAATGCCAGCCGGCGAACGAGGCGACGTTGATCACCGTACCTTCGCGCCTTGCCTGCATGCCCTTGAGCACGGCCAGGGTGCAGAAAGTGGCGCCGTTCAAGTTGATCGCCACCACGTTCTCGAAAGTATCGGCATCGGTTTCCTTCCAGAAACGCTTCGGATAGTTGATGCCGGCGCTGTTGACCAGGATGTCTACGCGGCCCAAGTCCGCCTGAATCCGCGTTGCCACCCTGCCCACCGCCGCCTTGTCGGCTACATCCAGGGCTTCTGCGCTGACCATGCCGGCCGGCGCGCCGCGCCGGGTCGCGTCGGCAATCGCTTCGGTAAGCTTGGCCTCATCACGCCCGGAAATCACCACCCGGCAGCCAGCCTTGGCTAATTCGACCGCGCCGGCCAAGCCGATGCCGGACCCGCCACCAGTGATCCATGCCACACGGCCGGCGAGACTCATGACTTGTTCCTCTGCGCCATCAGTTCGAGGCTCGCCTTGCGATCGACCTCGACCTTTTGCATGTGTGGACGCGCCTTCATCATGGTCAGATATGGCCGTACCTGCTCGATGCCGGCCAGACCATCGGCGCCGTAGGCCCATTTGCTGGAAGCGGCAATCAGCGGCAGATGCACAAAGGCCGAGCAATCGGCGTAGGTCAGCTTGTCGCCAGCTATGAACGGCGCCCATTTGGCCAGGCCGGTCAACGCGCGCACGCCCTTGTCGAGTTCCTTCTTCACCTGCTCCTTGGTTTCTTCGGTCACGCTGCCACCGAAAAACGCGCCCGGGTAGAGGCGCCGCGCATGCAGTTCAAGATGCATGTCGATCAGGTTGACCAGTTCGCGCACCAAGGCACGCTGCCATTTGTCGGCCGGAAACAAGGGATTCTGCGGATAGGCATCCTCGATGTACTCGTTGATCACCGAGGACTCGCTCAGGTTTCCCTGTGGCGTCTCGATAAACGGCACCTTGCCCAGCGGCGAGCGCTTGAGCATGTCATCTTTTTGCGAGGTCCACACCAGCTCCTCCTCGAAAGGCACGCCTTTTTCGAGCAGTGCGATCTTGACCTTGTTGTAATAGTTGCTGACGGCAAAACCGCAGAGCTTGAGCATCGGAAAGTCTCCCATTATTCGGATTTAAGATGGCGCTACGCATTTAATCATAGTCGATGCGGGGCATGGTGATACCATTTCGGGTTGTGGCGAACGTTCGTTCGCGACCCCGGAGCCGCTCACGCGCCATGCCTGGATTGACCTGCTTCATGCCCTTTGCTCTTCCACCGCCAAACGCAGCGCCCCCAACCGCCCTGGAGCGCCACCCGACATGGAGCCAGGCTCGAATGCCTCTGGCACTGATAGCCTTGCCGTGAGCATCACCGACATCTGAACGACCAGGCCGCACCCGCCGCGGCTGTGACCAAGCACCGTTTCCAACGCAAAAAGGACCATCATGCTCGACGCCTACATTTACAACGGACTGCGCACCCCCTTCGGCCGCCACGCCGGAAAACTCGCTTCGGTGCGTCCGGACGACCTGGTGGGCGGCGTGATGAATGCGGTCATCGCCGCATCACCCTTCAAGGCCGATGAGATCGAGGACGTGATCCTGGGTTGCGTCAACCAGGCCGGCGAAGACTCGCGCAATGTCGCGCGCAACGCGCTGTTGGCCGCAGGCCTGCCGCAAACCGTGGGCGGCCAGACCGTCAACCGGCTGTGCGCCTCCGGCCTGGCGGCGGTGATCGAAGCCGCACGCGCGGTCACCTGCAAGGAAGGTGAGCTGTATCTGGCCGGCGGCGTCGAATCGATGAGCCGCGCGCCGTTCGTGATGTTGAAGGCCGAATCGGCTTTCGCACGTGACTTCAAGATGGCCGACACCACCATCGGCGCGCGCTTTCCCAATCCCAAACTGGTCAAGCAGTACGGCAATGATTCCATGCCAGAGACCGGCGACAACGTCGCCAAGGATTTCGCGATCACGCGTGACCAGGCGGACGCCTTTGCCTTGGCCAGTCAGGCCAAGTTCGCCGCCGCGCAGCGCGACGGCTTCATGGCCGGCGAAATCGCGGCGGTCACCCTGCCGCCGAAAACCAGAAAGGACGAACCAACCCAAGTCGCGGTGGATGAGCACCCGCGCGAAACCACGCTCGAAAACCTGACAAAGCTGAAGTCGCTATTCGAAGGCGGTGTGGTCACCGCCGGCAACGCCTCCGGCATCAACGATGGCGCCGCGGCCCTGTTCGTCGGCAGCCGTGCGGTGGGTGACAAAGCCGGCGCCAGGCCGATGGCCAGAATTCTCGGTGCCGCCTCGGCCGCCGTGGCGCCGCGCATCATGGGCGTAGGCCCGGCCTACGCGATCCCGAAAGCGCTGGAGCGCGCCGGCCTGACGCTCAAGGACATGGACATCATCGAAATCAACGAGGCATTCGCCTCACAAGTGTTGGGCTGCCTGCACCTTTTGAAGGTGGATTTCAACGATACACGCGTCAATCCGAACGGCGGTGCGATCGCGGTCGGACATCCGCTGGGGGCGTCCGGCGCGCGCATCACGATTTCCACCGCGCGCCAGTTGCAGCGCAGCGGCGGCCGTTATGCGGTGGTCTCCCTGTGCATCGGCGTCGGGCAAGGCCTGGCAATGGTCATCGAACGCCTATGAGCGCTCGCGCACGGCCGTCCGACGGGAGCGCCGAATCAAACAATGCGCCTCCCCCGGAGGGGATGTCACGCAGTGACGGGAAGGGTGCCCAATGAGTGAAGCCGGTATCTGGTTCCGCAGGCCCACGCCGGAGGCCATCAAGGCACGCCATGTCGGCACCCTGCCGGGCTTGATGGGCATGGAGTTCGATGAGGTGGGCGACGATTTCATTCGTGGCCGTATCGCAGTCGACGAGCGCAGCATCCAGCCGGCCGGCATCCTGCACGGCGGCGCCTCGGTGGTGCTGGCAGAGACCCTGGGCAGCACCGCCTGCGCCCATACCCTCGACCCGGCCACCCACTATTGCGTGGGCCTTGAAATCAACGCCAATCACGTGCGTTCGGCGCCCAGGGGTTCGGGCTGGGTCAGCGGGGTGGCGCGCCCGATCCATCGCGGCCGCTCGACCCAGATCTGGGAGATCCGTATCACCGACGGGCAAGAGCGGCTGGTGTGCATCTCGCGCCTGACCCTGGCGATCCTGGAAAAGAAAGCCTGATGCGCGCCCATGGGTGAAATCCTCGACCGCCTGGCGGCGCGCGACTATGGCAAGCGGCGTCGCATCACGCTCATGCGCCATGGCAGCGTGAGCTATTTCGATGACTCTGGTCGCCCCGTTGGATCCGCCATGGTGGGCCTGAACGAACTGGGTCGCGTACAGGCCAAGGCCGCCGGCGACCTGCTCAAGAACTCCCGCTTCGACCGCGTGATCGTGTCCGGCCTGCCGCGCACCATCGAAACCGCCGAACTGGTATTGCAGCACAACCATCATGACGCCCCGGCCTATGAAACCTGGGCCGAGCTGCGCGAGATCCGCGGCGAGCGCATGCAGGATATCCGTGATGAAGATGTCGAATCCGGCTTTCTGCAGGTGTTTTCCCGGCCCTCGAACTTCGACGCGCGCTTCCTGGGCGGCGAGACCCTGCGCGCGTTCAGCGACCGGATATTCGTAGCCTTCGCCCGGCTGTTGGCCGATCCCGGCTGGCACGATGCCTTGCTGGTGCTGCATGGCGGCACCAATCGGGCAATCCTCAGCTACTGTTTAGCCGGGGGGCGCGATGGCCAGTGCGATCAGTTCCTGGGCGCCCTGCACCAGACGCCCGCGTGTATTAACCTGATCGATATCGGTGCGATCGATGCGGCTGACTATGTGGTGCGCGCGACCAATATCGCGGCGCTCGATCTGCTGCAGACCAAAACCCGCAAGACAACGCTTGAAGAACTGCTCGAGAAGTTCCTCAAGTTCAGAAGGGGAAAATAAGGTGTTCGAAGAATTCATCGGTACCAAGCCGGTCACGGACAAACTGCAGATCGACACCGCCGCCCTTAGCCACTACCTGAAAACCCATGTAGACGGGTTCGAGGGCGAGTTGTCCATGGAGCAGTTCAAGGGTGGCCAGTCGAATCCCACCTTCAAGCTGACCGCCGGCGGGCGCAACTATGTGATGCGCACCAAGCCCGGCCCCACCGCCAAGCTGCTGCCCTCGGCGCATGCCATCGAGCGCGAATACCGGGTGCAGGATGCGCTGTCGAAAGCCGGGTTTCCGGCGGCGCGCATGCTCACGCTGTGCGAAGACGAAGCGGTGATCGGGCGCGCCTTCTACATCATGGAAATGGTCGAAGGCCGCGTGCTGTGGGACCAGTCGCTGCCCGACATGAGCGCGGGCCAACGCGGCGCCATCTACGCCGAGATGAATCGCGTCATCGCGCGCTTGCACGGCATCGACTACAAGGCCATCGGCCTGGAAACCTTCGGCAAGCCGGGCAACTATTTTGGGCGCCAGATCGAGCGCTGGACCCGGCAGTACCGCATGTCGGAGACCGAAAAGATTCCGGCCATGGACAATCTGATGGAATGGCTGCCGAAAAACATTCCAGCCGGTGACGAAACCGCCATCGTGCACGGCGACTACCGTCTCGACAACATGATCTTCCATGCCACCGAGCCGCGCGTGCTGGCGATTCTCGACTGGGAGCTGTCGACCCTGGGCCACCCAATGGCCGATTTTTCCTATCACTGCATGAGCTGGCACATCGCGCCGGGGCAGTTTCGCGGTATTCAAGGTCTCGACTTCGCCAAGGTCGGGGTGCCAACCGAAGAGCAGTACATCGAAATGTATGCGGCCAATACGGCTAAGTCGGTGAATACCCGCGACTGGGGCTTTTACCTGGCCTACAACATGTTTCGCATGTGCGGCATCCTGCAGGGCATCATGAAACGCTATGTCGATGGCACCGCGGCCAGTCCACAGGCGCTGGACGCCGGCCGGCGCGCCAAGCCGATGGCCGAGATGGGCTGGGCCGCGGTCGAGAAAATTTTGAAGGGCTAATCGTCGCCCGGCGTTTGCCGGACGGCTTGAACGATTTTTTTTAAGGGAGACCAAGCAATGGAATTCGAATACTCGCCACGCTGCAAGGAACTGCAGGCACAACTGCTGAAATTCGTGGATCAGCACATTTACCCGAATGAGGCAGAGCATCACGCTGAAATCGAGGCCAACCGCGCCAAGGGCAACCCCTGGGTGCCGCTGCAACTGATCGAACGCCTCAAACTCAAGGCGCGCGAGCAGGGCCTGTGGAACCTGTTCCTGCCGCGCTCGGACCGCGCACCAAATGGCGGGTTGTCCAATCTCGACTACGCCCCGCTGTGCGAGATCATGGGGCGGGTGCCATGGTCGGCCGAGGTATTTAACTGCTCGGCACCCGACACCGGCAACATGGAAACCTTCGAGCGCTATGGCACCGAGGAACACAAGCGCCAGTGGCTGGACCCGCTGTTGCGCGGCGAGATCCGCTCCTGCTTCTCGATGACCGAACCGGATGTGGCTTCTTCGGACGCCACCAACATCCAGTCGTCGATCGTGCGTGATGGCGACCACTACGTGATCAACGGCCGCAAGTGGTGGTCTTCCGGCGCCCCCGACCCGCGCTGCAAGATCTTCATTTTCATGGGCAAGACCGATCCGACCGCCGCCCGCCACTCGCAGCAATCGATGATCCTGGTGCCGCGCGACACCCCGGGCGCCACCATCATCCGGCCGCTGACGGTATTCGGTTACGACGACGCCCCGCACGGCCATGCCGAAATGGTGTTCAAGGACGTGCGCGTACCGGTCACCAATCTGCTGCTCGGAGAGGGCCGCGGCTTCGAGATCGCGCAAGGGCGCCTGGGGCCGGGCCGCATCCACCACTGCATGCGCACCATCGGTGCGTCCGAGCGCGCGCTGGAGTTCATGTGCAAACGCGCCCTGACCCGCACCGCGTTCGGCAAACTGGTGTCCGATCAGGGCGTCACGCACGAGCGCATCGCCGAAGCGCGCATCATGATCGACTCTGCACGCCTGCTGGTGCTCAAGGCCGCCTACATGATGGATACGGTGGGCAACAAGATCGCGCGCACCGAGATCGCCATGATCAAGGTGCTGGCGCCCATCATGGCCGGCAAGATCATCGACTGGGCCATGCAGGTGCACGGCGCGGCCGGCGTCTCGGGCGACTTCCCGCTGGCCAGCCTGTGGGCACATCAGCGCACCCTGCGCTTCGCCGACGGTCCGGATGAAGTCCACCGCAACATGATCGCCAAGTTGGAGCTGGCCAAGCACATGACAATCCCGGGCGCGGCCGACAAGGTCGAGATCCCGATCACCCGCGGCGCGTGAAAGAGGAGCACCGATGATTGATGTCTACAGCTGGGCCACGCCCAACGGCCACAAGATCCACATCATGCTGGAGGAGTGCGGCTTGTCGTACCGCGCGCATCCGGTGGATATCGGCCGTGGCGACCAGTTCAAGCCGGAGTTCCTGGCGATCAGCCCGAACAACCGCATCCCGGCCATGACCGATTCCGATGGCCCGGACGGCAAGCCGATCTCGCTGTTCGAATCCGGCGCAATGCTGGTCTATCTGGCCGGCAAGAGCGGGAAATTTCTCGGCAAGACCGACCGCGAGCGCTTTGCCACATTGCAGTGGCTGATGTTCCAGATGGGTGGGGTCGGACCGATGCTGGGGCAAACCCACCACTTCCGTATTTACGCGCCGGAAAAGATCGAGTACGCGATCAACCGCTACACCAATGAAACCCGGCGGCTATATGGGGTGATGGACAAGCAGTTGGGCAAAACCGCGTTCATCGCCGGCAAGACCTACACCATCGCCGACATGGCGATCTGGCCATGGCTGCGCAACTGGAAGGGGCAGGGCCAGAACATGGATGACCACCCCAACCTGAAGCGCTGGTTCGAAAGCGTCGGGGAACGCCCGGCCGTGCAGCGCGCAATCAAGGTATTGGCCGACCTGCGCAAGGCGGTGATGGACGACAATGACAAGGAAACCTTGTTCGGCGCCACGCAGTACGCGAAGCGTTGAGCGTATGAACGGGGCCGGTTCAGCTGGCCCGTTCGTTGGCGAATAAGTGCCTACAATCCGCCGGCGCGGATCACACCAACGCCCAGGCCTTCGATCTCGAACGGATCACGCCGCAGGTCGATTTCGATCGGCTCGAAATCGGGGTTCTCGGCCACCAATTGCACCTGATGGCCCTTCTTGAAAAAGCGCTTGACGGTAACGTCGGACTCCATGCGGGCGACCACGATCTGGCCATTGCGCGCATCGCGCTGTGCATGCACCGCCAGCAGGTCGCCATCGAGAATACCGATATCCTTCATCGACAGCCCCTTGACCTTGAGCAGGTAGTCGGCCTTGGGTTTGAACATGCCGGGATCGACCGGCAGGTTCTTCTCGACATTCTGCTCGGCCAGGATCGGGCTGCCGGCCGCCACCCGTCCGATCAGCGGCAAGGCGGTGATCGACTGCATGGCGCCGGAGATCTGCTCGGCCAGATGGATGCCGCGCGCGGTACCACTGGAGATTTCGATCGCACCTTTTTTCGCCAGTGCGCGCAAATGCTCCTCCGCGGCGTTGGGCGAGCGAAAGCCGAACATGGTGGCGATTTCCGCGCGCGTGGGTGGCATGCCGGTGCTCTTGACAGCGTCGCGAATAAAATCGAGGATCTCGGCTTGGCGTGGCGTAAGACCGATGGTCATGACGTAACCCTGAGGATTGGACTGTCTTTTTATACAGCAACCCGCCCTGAAATGCAAGCACTATGAAAACCGGCCGCGCACCTGATGGCGCGCCGCCCGCGGCACGGCACCGAGCCAGCCACGAATCGAATCATCAGCGTCGATAACCACCAGCCGGGCCATCGCGTCTGTCGTCCCGCAACGCTTAAGGTCGACCGTTGTTCCAATGGCCTCGCTTTATACGGCGCGTGACCAGGCTTTCGCAGGAAACTACGCGCCTCGCAGGCGCGCCGCACGCATGATGAGGATCACCACTATGGGCACGATCAGACCGATTAGCGTAGCCGTGATGTAGAGCTCACCGAGTTGGCTGTAGTCTGCCGGCACCTTGACCGCGCGAGTGGCCGGGTCTTTGACCTCGCGCGCGATTACGAACATCTGGTTCAAGTACTTGGTACCCAGTTGCGAAGCCGAGAGCGCCAGGTTGGTGAACGATGCCATCACCGCGAAATAGGTCGCCTTGAGCTTCTCCGGCGCCGAATTGGCGATCCACGCCAGCATCGGCACCATCGCTATCTGCCCGAGCGGCGACTCGAGCGCGGTATCGATCAAGGCGATGAAACGGGCGTCGACCACCCCCCCGGTGTGTACCGCGGTCCATTCATGCACGCCATAGAACATGCCGATCTGCGGCAGGGACATCACCGCTCCGATGATCGTCAGCAGGGCCACGATGGTATAGATCGAGCGCTCGGCCAGGAACCTGCGCAGGGCCACCAGGCCGATCAGCGCCAACACGCTCGCGACCAAGGACAACTGCGACAGAAACTGCTGGTCGAATTTGAGTACATCGATCATCCACCATGATGATCCCGCACCGGTGCCGGGAATGGCTCGAAACACGAAAATCACCGTAGCCGTGCCGATCAGGGTCGAACGCGCGCCGGGTTCGAGCTCGCGCAACAGGCGCCACATGAGGAACAGCACGATCGCCATCGATGCACTGAAAATCACTTCCATACCGAATTTGAGATCGCTCAAGCCGACCGTCACCGCGATGCCGGCGAACACCAGACCGCCGCCCAGGATCCACCAGTTGACCGGCGGTCGGTGGTCGACCCGCGGC
>JAYVWK010000178.1:0-4800 GCA_043786185.1 Burkholderiales bacterium | reverse complement strand
GATGGCGGCGGCGGCCACAACGGCTGCGGCGATTGCTATCGAACGTCGCGACACTGGGTTCGGCATGCGGGTTTCCTACGACGGGCGCGATGCCCGATCATAGGGAAGCTGCGGGCGATAAGGTAGCCTTGCCAGAAGCAGTCGATTTTGCTGGATTGGGCCTGGAGGTCCCATGGTCCCGTTCTTCGTCCAGATCAAATGCCAGCTCGGCAAGTCCTACGAGGTGGCCAACCGCCTCGCCGACGCCGAGGTTGCCTCCGAGATCTATTCGACCGCAGGCGAGTTCGATCTGCTGGTGAAGGTCTATGTCGACGCCGGCGTCGACATCGGCCATTTCGTCAACGAGAAGATCCAGGTCATCCCGGGCATCCAGGACACGCGGACGATCATCACCTTCAAGGCGTTTTGATTTCGTGAGCCGCCCGCCGCTTCCGCCGTTCACCGCCGAGACGGCCGCACAAAAGGCCCGCATGGCGGAGGACGCCTGGAACACGCACGATCCGGCCCGTGTCGCCCTCGCCTACACGCTCGACAGCCGCTGGCGCAACCGCTCCGAGTTTTTGCAGGGCCGCGCCGCCATCGAAGCCTTCCTCACCCGCAAGTGGGCCGCCGAGAGCGAGTACCGCTTGGTGAAGGAACTCTGGGCCTTTCACGAAAATCGCATCGCCGTGCGCTTTGCCTATGAATCGCAGAACGCCAATGGTGGCTGGACCCGCAGCTATGGCAACGAGAACTGGGAGTTCGACGAATTCGGCTTGATGCGCCTGCGCATTGCCAGCATCAATGACCTCGCGATTGGCGAGCACGAACGCTTGTTGCGTTGGCCGCTGGGCCCGCGCCCGGCCGACCACGCTTCGCTCAGCGAACTCGGGCTGTAGCCGCCGTGGCCCGCGTCGCCAGCGATATCGCCTTCACCCCGATCGTGAAGTCCCTGCAGGCGCGCAAGGGCTCGCGGCGCGCGTATGCGCATATGGAGCAGAACGGTTCCTGGCAGACCGGCATCACGCCCGATCTGCAAGAGTTCATCGCCGCGCAGCGCAACGTGTTCCTGGCCACCGTCAATGCCGAGGGCCAGCCTTATATCCAGCACCGTGGCGGCCCGCCGGGCTTCCTGCGCGTGCTCGACGAGCACACGCTGGGCTTCGTGGATTTTTCCGGCAACCGGCAATTCATCAGCAGCGGAAACCTCATCGAAAGCCCGAAGGCGCATCTGTTCCTGATCGACTACCAGCAACGCAAGCGCGTAAAGATCTGGGGCGAGGCGCGCATGGTCGAAGCCACCGACGAGTGGCTGGCCAAGCTGATGCCCGAAGGCTACAAGGCGCGGCCCGAGCAGATTCTGTTGTTCACGGTGAAGGCTTGGGACGCTAACTGTCCGCAGCATATTCCACCGCGCTTCGAGGCCGAAGACGTGCTGGCCGCGCTGAAGGAAAAAGACCAGCTTATCGGGCAGCTGCAGGCCGAGATCGCCGCTCTGCGCGAGGCCCGCTGAAACCGGCGCGGTGATTGACCGCGCAAGGCCATCGCGTATGCTGGGCTCGCCGCGGCCCGTCGCCGTGCGGAGAAAGCCACATGAAAATGTTCCTGGCCGTTCTGCTCGCTGCGGCGAGCGCCACCGCTTCGGCGGGCACCGTCACCCTGACCTACCCCGCGGACTCGCCGACCATCTCGGGCAAGTTCACCGCCAATGCCGATGGCAGCGTGCGCGTGGAAAATCCGATGCTTAGCTACCGCGGCGTGATGTACTACATCAACGGCGATGGCGACTACAAGACGACCGTGTACGGCGTCTGCGCGCTAGTCGGCAAGAGGGCGCCCAGCGCCATGGTTACCGCCAAGGCAGCTACTACCTCGCTGTGGCTCAACGCCAACGGCAGCCCGTACTCGGTCAAGACCACCACCAGCTACACGATCGGGGCGATCACCTGCACCTGAGGCGAATTAAGCCCGGGTATTATTGACAGGCTTATATTGCCCGGGTAATAATGCGGCCCTCACTCCTCTCCGGACCGGCCCGCATGTCTTTTTCCAGCTATTCCTCCTTCGACGGCCCGCGCCTGCTGGTCACCGGCTCCCTGCCGGTGGCCGCCCTGGCGACCAAGCGCGCGCTCGAAACGCAGTCGCGGCACCAAGTGTTGATCATCGACAACCGCAGCGGCCGAAATATCGACGTCGACCTGCAGGGCAGCGAGGCTGAAGTTGCACGCCATGTAGAACGCATGGCTTTACACCTCGAAAAGTCCCACGCGCCCAAGGTCGAAGAAGCGGCGACGACTTCCGACGAACCGCGCGGTCGCGGCCGCCCGAAGCTGGGCGTGGTGCCGCGCGAAGTGACGCTACTGCCTCGACATTGGGACTGGCTTGCCACGCAACCCGGCGGCGCTTCGGTGACGCTGCGCAAACTGGTGGAAGAAGCGCGCCGCAAGAACGCCGGCAAGGACCGTCAGCGCGAAGCGCAGGAGCGCGCGTACAACTTCATGCTTGCAGTGGCCGGCGATCTGCCAGGTTACGAAGAAGCCACGCGCGCGCTGTTCGCGAATGATCGCGCGCGATTGGAAGCGCAGGTCGCCGAGTGGCCGAAGGACTTGCGCGAGCATGCGCTGTGGTTGGCGACGCCGGTCGAAGGCTAGGCGGGGAGGGCAGTTGACAGAGTATCGCAAAGTGCGATAATTGCGTCGCTCAGGCGAAACCAACGTGGCGAGTGCGAGGCTGCAGCCGCCGCAAAAGTCGCACGTGTCAGTCGGGAGAATCGCCGATGGCACTGCGCAGGTTAGCCCGTGTAGGTTCTCCTCATGCGCGTCATCTCGAACAGGCGTCTCGTGGAGTTCTCGTCACTGCATCCTGATGCGGCGGCACCGCTTCAGGCCTGGCGCAAGATCATCGAACGGTCGGAGTTCAGGAGCTTTGCTGGCATTCGTGCGTGCTTCAACAGCGTTGATGTCGTCGGCGATCACCATGTATTCAATATCAAGGGAAACAACGTCCGTCTCGTCTGCGCAATCGGTTTCGCCAGCCAGGTCTGCTACGTAAAACACGTGTTGACACACGCCGAATACGATCGGGGAAAGTGGAAATGAGCGCCGTCCGGATCGATCCCATTGCTGACAGTTGGAAGGCCTTCAAGGCCTCCACTGGCATCGGCCATATCGCCAGTGACAAGCACTATCGCGCGGCGGTCGCGGTGATGGATGGCCTGGTCGAGGCGGGGGCGATGAAGCCGCGCCATGCACTGAATGACCTGTTCCTGATGCTCGCCGACCTCGTGCACCAGTACGAGCAACGCGAGCTCCCCCTGCCTACCGTATCCGGCCCGGAAGTGCTTCGCTTCCTGATGGACCAGCATGGCCTGCGCCAGTCCGATTTCGCCAACGAGATCGGCACCCAAAGCGTGGTGTCCGAAATACTCTCTGGCAGGCGCGAGTTGAACAAGAGCCATATCGCCGCGCTCGCGAAGCGGTTTGGCGTCAGTCCGGCCGCTTTCTTCTAGGGTAGGCCAACACCGCCGAACGCTTCTTCAGCTGGCTGCTTCGCCGTGAGCTGTGGCGGCTAGCGATCGTTCTGTTTGCCCGTCAATAGCCAGGCCCGATGCTACTGATTAGGTCCACCCAAAAGTGGTTGATTCTGCTTGCGGTGTCGGTTGCACCCAGAGCGGACTACCACTATCGAGCCCCGCATATGTCTTGGCGCGTTGCATATGCCTAGACTCGCCTATTCTTTGGCGGCGATAGCCTGCGAATGAGGAAGCTCTCAAGCGCAGGGGCAAGATAGTCCTTGTCACCAAGGCCAATCGTATGGATGGCCGTTAAGTCCAGCCAGGAGGGCCTTAGCTTTAGCTGTCTGAAGTCGGACGTCTTCGCCGAGCAATAGACGTGCGACATCAGGCGGCGAGAGATTCCGCTATCGAGATATCTGCCGCCGCCTTTGCTTGCCCCGAGCCCTATGTATGCAAGACTCGCATCTACGAAAAGTGCGTAGCACCCGCCTTCGGAATAGTTCGGCACCGAGCCATAAAGAAATGTGCCCCAACCTGCCCACTTGGGATGCGGCGAGGGCGGATCGCTGGGCCAATGCAGCCGAAAGAATAGCTCTGTCGCATTAGTGAGGTCCTCGAGGCTTGGCGAGATTGCCTCCACCTAGACGACGCCGACTTGTTGGCCTTTCTCATCATAGAGATAGGTAAGCGAGCTGATTTGCACGCTAATGACCGTGGAGGTGAAGCCCTTAATCACCGACTCGGATCCAAGGCTCATCACACCCGTTCTAGCACCATGCTCATCGTAAATTTCAACGATGGAATCAACGCGTTTTACTTCTGCAATTGCCATGACTTTCTCCCTGATGCTGACTCTGGCCTGCTAAATTTCGATGTGGTCGGGAATCGCCTTCGCTAAAGTGGCTATAAAACCGGTGACCCCGAGCTAAAAGCACCTCCGGCGGCCGCCTTTGGCCGGAGGCGGACATGGGACTCGGGACTAATCCGCCAACACCTTGCCGCGCGTCTCGATAACCCAAGGCATGAATAGCAAGCCGATCAGCGGAATGAAGCCGACGTAGAACAGCACGCCGACCACGGTGTCGGTGCCGCGTGCGGCGATCATGCCGACCAGGAAGGGGCCGCCGGCGGCGATGACGCGGCCGATGTTGTAGCAAAAGCCCGCGCCGGTTGCGCGCAGTCGGGTCGGAAAAAGTTCGGGCAGGTAGTAGGTGAAGCTGCCGAACACGCCGAACACCGACAGGCCGATGGCGAAGTACATGTACAAGCGCGTCTGCGGCGCGAGGTCCAGGCCGAAGGTGGCGAAC
>JAYVWK010000177.1:0-4321 GCA_043786185.1 Burkholderiales bacterium | reverse complement strand
CCGTGATGGCGCTGATCTGTTCGTTCGAGTGCACGTTTTGTCGCGACTGCGCTTTGGGCAAGCTCAAGGCCAAATGCCCGAACTGCGGCGGTGAACTGGTGGCGCGGCCGCGGCGGCCGGCGGACAAGCTCTTGAAGCATCCGGCGTCGACTGCGCGCGTATTCAAGCCGGCCGGTTGCGCAGGCGTGTAGCGACGCTCTGTGCGGGCGTTGGAGCTGCTTGACGCCGGTCAATCCGCGCGGGTGACGCAAACCTATATTGGTTTTGTCGCAGGCTCGCGCCGCGCGGTTTCAGCGTCTTGTCCTTGTACCAGCCGATGGCGTTTGTCGCCCCGCGCGCGCGGTATCGGTGTTGGGACAAGAAGAAGCGAAGATCGAGGCCGAGGAGAGCGAGATCTTGGCGCAGGTGCAACTGATCGGTGAGCACCTGGCAGCGATCGAGGCCAGGCTCGAACGCGGCGACGGGCCGCCGGGCAAGGTCTGACTCGCCGGCCGTACGCGAGCGGACGATCGGCCGTGGTCCCTCAGTAACTTGGCCGCGGCATCTGCGCCTCGCCATACAGCAGTGACACTTTCGCATCCGCCGGAATGCCGGGCATGGTCGCGGCCCAGGTTTCCCATGCCGCACGCATCGCGCCCAGGCGCTCCGGATCGCGCGCGGCCTGGTTGGCGCGTTCGCGCGCATCGCATGCCAGGTCGAACAGATACTCGTGTTCTTCGATGCGCAGGTATTTCCATTGGCCCTGGCGCATGGCGCGCTGGTGCCGATGCGCCATGCGCCAGTACAGAGCGCGGGGTGGCTGCCATTGCGGGTCGGCGAACAGCGGCAAGAGGCTCACGCCATCCTGCGGATAGTCGGGGTGGGGCGCGACGCCGGCGGCCTCGAGCATGGTGCAGGTCCAGTCCATGGTGATCGCCGGGGTGTTGCTGACCTGCGCGGGCTTGATGCGTGCCGGCCAGCGCGCCAGGAGCGGCACGCGGATGCCGCCTTCGAGCAAATCCATTTTCTGGCCGATGAAGGGCCAGTTGTCGGAAAAGCGTTCACCGCCGTTGTCGCTGGTGAATACCACCAGGGTGTTGTCGTCGGCACCGGTGTCGCGCAGGGCCGCCATCAACTGCCCGATGCCTTCGTCCATGTGGTGGATCATGCGCCGGTAGGTGGCGATCGAGCCGCCGTCCAAGTGGGCGATGGCGCCGTTGATGCGCTTTGACTCATCGGCATCGTCGCGCGTCAGCCACGGCCAGTGCGGCGCGGTGTAGTGCAGTGACAGCAGGAACGGGTGCCCCTTTTGTTGCTGCACGAATTGCACGGCGCGCTCGGACAGCAGGTCGGTCAGGTAGCCCTCGCGCTGCACCTGATGCTCACCCTCCCACAGGTCATGGTCGCCGTTGCGCGCGCAATGCGAAAAATAATCGACACCACCCGCCATCGGCCCGAAAAACTGCTGGTAGCCGCTTTTCTCCGGCCCGAAATGCGGCCGGTAGCCCAGGTGCCACTTGCCGATGAGTGCAGTGGCATAGCCGGCGTCGCGCAGCATCGATGGCAGGGTCGGGTGCGCCGGCGGCAGGCCCAGTATCGGGTTGCCTTTGGCGCTGCCGGCCAGTGGCTCCTCGGCGGCGCCGCGCAGGCGGTACTGGTAGCGGCCGGTGGCCAGCGCAAAGCGCGTGGGCGAGCACACCGGCGAGTTGGAGTAGCCGTCGGTGAACAGCATGCCTTCGCGCGCCAGGCGGTCAAGGTGCGGAGACACGCCACCGGGTAACGCGGAGTCGCGCGCGCCGCAGCAGCCCAAGTCGGCGTAACCCAAGTCGTCGGCCAGGATGAAAATGAAGTTGGGTTGTTGCATTCTTTGTGCTTCTCGGGTGGAGGATTCTCACAGGCCGCCGGTGACCATCAGCACATGGCCGCTGATGTAGTTCGCCTCAGGCGTGCACAGGAGGTAGATCGAGTTGGCCGCCTCTTCGGGCGTGCCGCCACGCCCGAGTGGAATGCCAGCTTCCATCAGCCGCACCTGCTGCGCTGGAATGCCGGCCGGCACCTGGCGCCCACCGACATCGACCGTGGTGCCGGCGCCTTCGGTGGCCTGGGTCATGCGGGTGACGATGTAGCCGAACGCCACCGCATTGACGTTCACCTTGTAGCGACCCCATTCCTTGGCCAGCGTGCGTGTCATGCCGGTGATGCCGGCCTTGGCGGTTGAGTAGTTGGTCTGGCCGGCGTTGCCGTGGGTGCCGGAAATCGACGACACGTTGACCACCTTGCGAAACACTTCGCGCCCGGCTTCGGCGTCACGCTTGGCGGCATCGCGTATGAAGCCGATGGCCGCGCGCAGTATGCGGAACGGCGCCTTCAGGTGCACGTCCAGAATCGCGTCGAACTGCTCGTCGCTCATCTTCTGGATCACCGAGTCCCAGGTGAAGCCGGCATTGTTGACGATGATGTCGAGGCCGCCGAACTGGTCGACGGCGGCACC
Organism: Burkholderiales bacterium; assembly: GCA_043786185.1. Taxonomy (GTDB): domain Bacteria; phylum Pseudomonadota; class Gammaproteobacteria; order Burkholderiales; family JAEUOS01; genus JAEUOS01. Next base: position 1,851 of record JAYVWK010000177.1, on the reverse strand, counting down.
GACGAAGCGCTCAGCGAAGCCGACGGCGGTGACGCTGCCGGCAACCGCGATCGCTTCGCCGCCGGCGATCTTGATGGCGGACACGACCTCGGCCGCAGGTTCGGCGTCGAGATCATTGACGACAACCCGCGCACCTTCACTGGCCAGCTTGAGCGCGCAGGCGCGACCGATGCCGCGCCCCGAGCCACTGACGATGGCAACCTTGCCTTCAAGTTTTCCCATGGTGGATGCTCCGATGTTCAGAAATTTCCGGGTTTTCTGGAATTCAAAAACGAGTGCCGCGGGCGCGGCGGGCAGGTTCGCGGATGGATACGGGCGATTGCAAGCGCAAGCAAGCGGTGCCTGGTTACCGCGGACCGGGCAGGCCCCGTTTCAATTTGCCGGGGTGATTGCCGGCTGCGGCTTGGGCGCGATGCTGGCGGCATTGAGCGCGTTGCGTTCGCTCAATGCCCGCACCAGGCCTTCGATCTCGCCATTGCGCTCGAGCACCACCGCGAAATTGCTGCCGTATAGCTTGAAGATGTCGACGCCTTCGCTACGTACTTCATGCACCTTCCAGCCGGCATCGCCCAGGCGCAGGGTGATGCGCATCGGCTCGCCGGGCTGGTTGCCGGCGGCGCGTTGCCGGGTGACCGCGACGCGCACTACCGCAGTGGTGGCGCCGGGCGCCAAGGTCAGCGCTTGGGCTTCCAGCACGTCGTCGCGATTGGTCAGCAACAGGCGTGCCAGCACATGCACCAGCAACTGGCGGAACTCGCGCTCCAGGGCAAGTCGTTGTTGACCTGTGGCCGAAGCCCACCGATTGCCGACCGCCTCACGCGTAATCGTGGCGAAATCGAGGTGCGGTGCAACATCACGCTGGATGATTTCCCGCGCTACTCCAAGCCCGCGCTCGCCGGCCAAGGCCGCTTGCTCGCTCTTGAGCGCGGCAGCCAGTGTGGTGGTAATGCCGGTGACCAATTCCACCGGGCCGGTTTGCGCAAGGGCTGTCGGACTGGCGCTGACAAGCCAGAAACCCAGGGTAAGTGCAAGGCGCAGCATGGCAGGCACTCAGTGGAACGCGGCGCCGTGATTCGGCACGCCGATAGCCGCAAGGCGGATAAGCAGGGCGATCATTTTGTCTCTTCCAAGTCAGGCTCGGGTGCTGCGTTTGTCTCTAAAGGATACTTCAAAAACCCGCAGTGGGGTCGCGCCGTTCCCTATCTGGTGTGATCACCGATAATTCCGCGATTCCCACGAACTTGAGGAGGTCGCAATGGCCGCAACAGGAGAAATGGCAGGCATTGCCGCCGAACTGGAGCGCGTGCTCAAACTGCGCGCGATTCCATTCGGCATGAAACTGTTTGAAACGGTTGAAGCGATGGCGGCGGTTCCCGGCATCCGCCGGCCGCGCGAATCAGTGCACACACTCGACCAGATCGTGGCCCAGGCGGCGCGGCTGGGCTGGACTGCGGGTATCACCGCGGAAGACTTGGTTGGCGACCAATGCCGCTCGGTGGTTGGCCTGGGCGGCCAGAGCGAGGAGTGGCGCTCCGGCAAGCACATGACCGGGGTCTGGTATGCCACGCTGGAAGACGCGCGCGCGCATCAGGCGGCCATGCATCTGGTGCCGGCAGGCCGCTTCAAGGCGCTGGCGGTCTCGCCCCTGGCCAGCGGACGTCTGGAGCCGCCCGATATCGCCTTGTTTTACGCCACGCCCGGTGCGATGATGTATTTCATCAACGGTCTGCAGTGGGCCGGCTACAAGCGCTTCGACTGGAGCGTGGTCGGCGAATCAGCATGTGCAGATTCCTGGGGCCGGGCGTTGGCCACGCGTGAGCCGAGTCTTTCGATCCCGTGTTTCGCCGAGCG
>JAYVWK010000176.1:0-7690 GCA_043786185.1 Burkholderiales bacterium | reverse complement strand
GTCGAGCAGTTCCTTGTAAGGGACCACCTTGCCGGCACGCGAGCCGGCGTCGGCCGAGACGATCAGTTTCGGGCTGGCATCCTCGATGCGGTTGGCCAGCGAATGCGCGGCGAAACCGCCGAATACCACCGAATGAATCGCACCGATGCGCACACAGGCGAGCATGGTGAAGGCCGCCTCGGCGATCATCGGCATGTAAATCAGCACGCGGTCGCCACGCCCGACGCCAAGCGCCATGAGCATCGCGGCGGCCTGGTTGACACAGGCATGCAATTCACGAAAGCTGTAGGAGCGCTCCGACCCGGTCTCGGTCGACACATGGATCAGCGCCGGCTTGTCTGCCAGCGCGCCTTTGTCATAGGTGAGCCAGCGATCGACCGCGTTGTGACACAGGTTGGTGCGCCCGCCGACAAACCATTTGGCGAACGGCGGGCGCGAGTAGTCGAGCGTCTGCGCCGGTGCCGTTTGCCAATCGATCAGTTGCGCCTGCTCGCTCCAGAAGCCGGCGCGGTCGTCGAGCGAGCGGGCATGGAACTCTTCAAAAGACATGGTTTTATCTCCCGGTGGGTGGCGCCTGCCAACGCCACGCCCGGAAAGCTCAGTCGGGTTTGAGAGTCGCAAGCTTCTGGGTGGCCGCCATCTCGATCCTGCTGCGTTCGGCCACGCTGAACTGATCATCGCAGAATTTGACCAAGGGGTAAATCCGCAGCGCCAGTTCGGAGGCGAAGGCATGCAGCTCGGCGCCACGGCCGGCAGCCAGCAAGGTCAGCGCCTCTTCGACCGAAGGCACCTGCGGCACCACCACCTTGGCCACTAAGTCTTCGGCGACCACGCGGTCGCCGCTCTGCGTGCGCGCGCGCTCGAGGCGGCGGCCGGCCGCGGCGAACACATCGGCAAAACTCTCGGCCGGCTCAAGCGTGCTGTCGGCGATGCCGACGGCGGCACCGAGCTTGACGCTCTTGCCCTGCCAGGTGATGCGCGCAGCGCGGATATCCTCGACTAAGCGGCGTGCGAACTTGGCCGCCGCCACCGCGCTGGCCGAGGGTGCGGCGATCGCGAACTCGGCGGCATCGGTGCGCGCGACAACGTCTTCGCGGCGCAGGCGCGAGGTCAGCAGTCGCGCGATCGCCACCAGGATCTGGTCTGCCACGGTGTCGCCCACGCGCGTGCGAAGTTTCGCGAAATCGTCAATCCCCACGCGCACCACCGACAGCGGCACGCGATGGCGCCGCGCATAGGCGAACATTGATGCACCCTGCTTGATGAGAAGGGCCGTCGTGCCCAGATCGGTCAGAAGATCGGTGGCGGAGTTTTGCGCCGCCGCCACGCGCGCGCGGTCGAGTTGCAGGCGCGCCTCCGACAGCGCGGTCAGGTTCTCCAGCCGCGCCACCAGTTCGACCGCGCCGATGCCCTTGGTGATGAATTCGGTGGCGCCAAGTTTGGCGGCGCGCCGCGTCTGCGCCGCTTCGTCGTCACCGGAAATGATGATCACCGGCAGGCTGCGAATACGTGCATCCGCGCTAGCGCGAATCCGCTGCAGCAGGCCGAAGCCGTCCAGTTTTGGCATGCCCAGGTCGGAAATCACCGCGCGGATCGACGCATCGGCGCACAGCTGGGCCCAGCCATCCTCGCCGTCGACCGCCTCTAGGTGCGAAAACCGCGACTTGATGTGGCGCCCGATGGTGGCGCGCACGATGCGCGAATCGTCGACGATCAGGATGCGCGGCGCGATGGATGCGGCAGGTGCGGCAGCGGGTTCTGACATGCAGCATCTCCGAATTTGGGTGCGCGAACGCATTAAAGCACTTGCTTGACATTGAACACTGCCTAAAACAACACCGCAACCGCAGTTCGGCGAATCGGCGACTGCGTCCACGGCGGTTTGAATCCGGAGGATCGCCGCTCACCCAGCGGCCATGCAGTCACCTGACCCGCGCGACTTCGAGCCGCCAGAATGTCAAGGATACCTTCAAGCGGGGGCGGGCAAAACCTCTATAAGCCCCCCTCTGCGGCCTCTTTCCAGCAATTGTCGCGCGACGCACAATCGTTGCATGCGCTGCGCCCGTGCATTCCACCAGCGCCTGCCAGCCGCGCCCGGCACGGGCTTTACCGTAAACTTCGCCACAGACATGCGAAAATCACCCATGCCCCTCCCTGTGCCAGAGTTGATGCGACGACGCGGTCTAATCGGTGGCTTCTGCGCATTGCTGCTGGCGGCGACCGCGGGAGTACGCGCGCAGGACACAGCGCCCCCCGCTGGCGAAACGCTGCCGTCATTCACCAGCCGCGCCGGCGAAATCCTGTTCCGCGCGATGGCGCTCCTGGGCACCCGCTACCACCGCGGCGGCAGTTCGCCCGACATCGGCTTCGACTGTTCCGGCTTTGTCGGCTACCTGTACCGCGAAGTCATGAATCTGCGCCTGCCGCGCAGCGCCTGGGAGATCTGGAAACACGGTGACGAGATCGCCCGCGACACCCTGGAACCCGGCGACCTGGTGTTCTTCAACACCATGCGCCGACCCTACTCGCATGTAGGCGTTTTCATCGGTGACAGCAAGTTCATCCATGCCCCCGCCTCCGGAGGCGTGGTGCGCACCGAAAACCTGGACGAGCGCTACTGGGCCAGGCGCTGGAACGGCGCCAAGCGCATCGGCACTTGAGGCCGCTGCAAACTAATCAACGGAGACCGCATGCTTTTCCCCACCACCTTAGTCGGCAGCTACCCGCAACCCGAATGGTTGATCGATCGCGCCAAGCTGGCCGGCCGCTTTCCGCCACGCACCCGTGCCAGGGAACTGTGGCGCATCGCCGAACCTTTTCTCGAAGAGGCGATGAACGACGCCACCCTTCTGGCCATCAAGGCCCAGGAGGATGCCGGACTGGACATCGTAACCGACGGCGAGATCCGCCGCGAAAGTTACTCCAACCGCTTCGCCACCGCGCTCGAAGGGGTCGACATCGACAATCCGGGCACGGCGCTGGACCGCAGCGGCCACCCCAACCCGGTGCCCAGGGTGGTGGGCAAGATTCGTCGTTTGCATGACGTCGAAGTGGCCGACCTCAAATTCCTCAAGGCGAGCCTCAAAAAGCCCGGCGCGCTGGCCAAGATCACCGTGCCCGGCCCTTTCACCATGAGCCAGCAGGCGCAGAACGACTTCTATGCCTCCGACGCCGAATGCGCGATGGATTACGCGGCTGCCGTGAATGCCGAGATCAAGGCCTTGTTCGCCGCTGGCGCGGACGTGGTGCAGATCGATGAACCCTACATGCAGGCGCGCCCGGAGAAGGCCCGCGAATACGGCCTGGCGGCCCTGAACCGCGCGCTCGAAGGCGTTGCCGGCACCACCGCCGTGCACATCTGCTTCGGCTACGCCGCGGTGATCCACGCGCGCCCCTCGGGCTACTCGTTCCTGCCCGAACTGCACGAGTGCTCGTGCAAGCAGGTGTCGCTGGAAACCGCGCAGTCGAACCTGGATACCGCGGTCTTAGCGACGCTCGACAACAAGAAGATCATCCTGGGCGTGATCGACCTGGCCGACATGGCCATCGAGACCCCGCAGACGGTGGCCGCGCGGATTCGCCGCGCCCTGCCGCATGCACCGGCCGAGAACATCATCGTGGCGCCCGATTGCGGCATGAAGTACCTGCCGCGCGCGGTGGCCGACGGCAAGCTGCGCGCCATGGTCGAAGGCGCGGCGATCGTGCGCCGCGAAGTGGCCGGCAGCGCGTAGGCGCGCGGAGCCGGCAGCGTCAAAGCGCGACGCGTCCGCATCCGCCGTTGGACCCAGGCAAGCCTACCCCCATCGGGCGCATCGCCCATCCGAGGACACACCCCATGAGCGCACTCAAAACCGCCCGCATGCTGAGCCGCTACAACACCTGGGCCAACCGGGTGTTCTACGACTCGGTATTCGCGCTGCCGCCGGGCGAGGCGGAGAAGCCGCGCGCGACGCTGTTCAAGAACATCGTCCACACCCTCAACCACAACTACGTGATCGATTCGATCTTCCGCGCCCATGTGGAAGGGCGCGAACACGGCTACAGCGCGCGCAACACCGCCGACCATCCGCCGCTGGCCGAGCTGTGGCGTGCGCAGCAGGAATTCGACGCCTGGTTCATCACCTGGAGCGACAGCCTGACGCCGCCGCTGCTCGATGAAACCCTCAACTTCACCTTTGTCGGCGGCGGCGCCGGTGCCATGACGCGCGGCGAGATCATCCTGCACCTGATCATCCATACCTCCTACCATCGCGGTTTCGCAGGAGACATGTTCTTCCAGGTACCGGCGCGCCCGCCGACCACCGACCTGCCGGTGTATCTGCGCGACGCGCCGCCCGCGCTCGATTAGGCGGCGCGCGAGCGCAGGCGCCAAGGCCTTGCGCATCCGCAACCATGGCGCGTTGCGTACAAGCCCTATGACCCTGCGTTGGCCCAGGTCCCGCCTGCCACAAACCCTGATCGCCGCGGCGATCATGCTGGCCGCTTTGCTCGCCGTCGGCGCCTGCGCGCCGCTGACCTTGATCAACAGCCTGGTGCCGGGCGACACCTATCGCGCTGAACGCGACATCGCCTACGGCGACCTGCCGCGGCAGCGCCTCGACGTGTACGTGCCGGCCGGCCGGCCGGCAACACAGTCAAGCGCCAACCCGGGCGCACCCATCGTGGTGTTTTTCTACGGCGGCGGCTGGACCACCGGTGCGCGTGCCGACTACCTGTTCGCCGGCGAAGCCTTCGCCAGCCGCGGCTATGTCACGGTGATTCCCGACTACCGCCTGCACCCCGAAGTGCGCTATCCGGATTTTCTCGACGACTGCGCGCGCGCCGTCGCCTGGGTGGCAAGCAATACGGCGCGCCTGGGCGGCGACCCAAAGCGCATTTATCTGGCGGGACACTCGGCCGGCGCCTACAACGCGGCGATGCTGGCCTATGCGCCGGAGTATCTGGCGCGCGCCGGCGTGGCGCCGGAGAGCATACGCGGCTTTGTCGGCCTGGCTGGTCCCTATGATTTTCGGCCTCTGACCGGCGCGGCCACGCGCGCATTATTCGGCTATCCGGATACGCCGGATGCAACCCAGCCGATCCACCGGGTCAGGCGCGATGGCCGGCCCCTGCCGCCGGCGCTCTTGCTGACCGCAGCCGAAGACAGTGTGGTCAGCCCGGGCAACAGCGCGCGCCTGGCCGCCGCGCTGCGCGCGGCCGGCGGCAGTGCGCGGGAGATTGCTTATCCGGGCCTCGACCACATACGCGTGGTCGGTGCGCTGGCGGCGCCGCTGCGTGGCTTCGCGCCGGTGCTGGAAGATATCGCCGGGTTCTTAGGCGCGCAGCGCTAGCGCGCCAGCCGTTCGCGCAACTGCGGCAGCACCGCCAGCGCGGCGCGCTCGCCTTCGAGAATCACCTCATGGCGCGCCGCGAAATCGGTGCCGCCGGTATTGGCCTGCGGCCGGATCACGATATCGGCCCCGGTCAATTCAGCGCGCGAAATCGAGCGCCCCATGATGGCGAAGGTTTGCAGGAGGATGCTGGCGATGTCTTCGGGCCGGCTGTTGCGCGGATTTTGCGATACATCGACCGCGATCACGATATCCGCCCCCATGGCGCGCGCGGCACGCACCGGCACCGGATGGGTCAGGCCGCCATCCACATACTCGCGCCCGGCGATGCGCACCGGGCGAAACGCGCCCGGCACCGCAGATGATGCGTGCACGGCAATGCCGGTATTGCCGGCGCGGAACACCACTGCTTCACCCGTGGCCAGATCGGTGGCCACCACGCCCAGCGGCTTGGCGAGTTTTTCGATTGCCCGCCCCTGCAGGCGATCGTTGACATAGGCCTCCAGCAACTCGCCCTTGAGCACGCCCTTGGTGATGCCGGAGATCGACCAGTCGGCCAAGACGCCTTCATCCATGGTCAGCGCCAGTCGCTGCAAGGCGAAGCCGTCGAAGCCGCCGGCGTAGAGCGCACCGACTAAGCTACCGGCGCTGGTGCCGACGATGAAGTCGGGCACGATGCCGTTTTGCTCCAGGATCTTGATCACGCCGATGTGGGCGAAACCGCGTGCCGCACCGCCGCCCAGGGCCAGTGCGATTTTCGGCTTGGGCTTGGGCGCGGCGGCCACCGGGGGCGCTGCCGGCGCCACAACCGGTGCCGGCGCCTTCAGCGCGCACGCCCCCAGCAGCAAGACGGGGAGCAAGGCGCACAAGGCGCTCGCGCGGCGACGGAAAGAAAGCAGTGGCATGGTCATGGCTCGAATATGCACGAACATGATGACAGCAATCTGGCGCAGGAGCGGCAAACCGCTGTCAACCCGGTGCCGGCACGGTGCCGGCGGCAGCGCACCTGCGCTATGATGCAGCCGAAATCGCAGCGCACCCACGCTCACTGCCGCTCACCGCTTGATGCACAAGGATTGCACTCAGCCAGCAGCACCCGACTTCAAGACTTCACCATTCCCATTTTTTGACCGCAGGAGCAACGCCATGGCCACACCGGAAATCGCCCAGAAAGCCCCCTACGCCCTTGAACTCGCCGCCGGCGACTACTGGTGGTGCGCGTGCGGCAAATCCGCCAAGCAGCCGTTTTGCGACGGCTCGCACAAGGGGGGTGAATTCACGCCGATGAAATTCACCATCGAGGAAGCCAAGAAGGTGTGGCTGTGCGGCTGCAAGAATACGGCTGGCAAGCCCTTCTGTGACGGCACGCACAAGAGCCTTTGAACGCGAACGTCACCCCGTTTCGCAGGCCGTAGCGCGCAGCCGCACTGTCTTGCCGCGTAAACGGAAACCGATCCACCGCGGCGCACTGAATGCCCGCTTTCGCGGGCATTTCAGAACAAGGCGATTTGCGGGCCGTCGTCGCGGGCCTTGAGTTTTTTCGCCAGCGGCCGCGCGCCGCCCGGCACCTTGAACCGCGTTGCGTCAAGCTGGTAGTTGTAACGGCGATCGTTGAGCCCCAAGCGCGCGCAGGCTTTTTCGAAACGCTGCGCGATCAGCTCCGCGAAGATGCCCTCGCCCTTCATGCGCACGCCGAAACGCGAATCGTTGTCCTGCCCCCCTCGCATCTGCTGCACGATGCTCATCACATGCGCGGCCGACAAGGGCATGTGAAGTTGCAACCAGTCACGAAAAATCTCCTTCAACTCATGCGCTAAGCGCAGCATCACGTAAGCCGCCTCGGTGGCGCCGGCCTCGCGCGCCGCCTCCAGCGCAGCCTCCAGGCCGCTATCGTTGACCACCGGAATCACCGGCGCGGTCATCACGCCCACCGGAATGCCGGCCGCCACCAGCGTGCGCATGGTCTCGATGCGCCGGTACGGCGCCGCGGCGCGCGGCTCCAGCAGGCGCGCGGTCTCGGCATCCAGTGACGCCACCGAGACATACACCTTGACCAGCCCGCGCGCGGCCATCGGCGCCAACAAATCGATGTCGCGCTCCACCAGCGACGACTTGGTGATCAAGCCCACCGGCTGGTTGAATTCGGCGCACACCTCAAGCAGCGCGCGCGTGATCTTCCACTCGCGCTCGGCCGGCTGGTAGGCATCTGTGTTGGTGCCGATGGCCAGCGTTTCGCACTTGTAACCCGGGCGCGCCAACTCGGCACGCAGCAGCTCCGCGGCATTCGGCTTGGCAAACAGTTTGGTCTCGAAATCCAGCCCGGGCGACAAACCCCAGTAGGCATAGCTCGGCCGCGCATA
>JAYVWK010000175.1:0-4009 GCA_043786185.1 Burkholderiales bacterium | reverse complement strand
AACCAGAAATTCGGCGCTACACAATTCCAGGAGCAGGTCAACTACCAGCGCGCGCTTGAAGGGGAACTGACCAAATCGATCCAGTCGCTGGCCGCGGTGCAGTCCGCGCGCGTGCATCTGGCGATTCCCAAGACCTCGATTTTCATGCGCGAACAGCAGCGCCCGACCGCTTCGGTGCTGCTCTCGGTCTACGCCGGCAAGACACTCGACCGCGCGCAGGTGTCGGGCATCATGCACTTGGTGTCGTCGAGCCTGCCGGACCTGCCGGCGAAGAATGTCAGCATCGTCGATCAGAACGGCACCCTGCTCTCGCCCGCCCCCGAGAATGCCGCCGGCGGCCAGCTCGATGCCACCCAGCTCTCGTACGTGCAGCAGATCGAGCAGGCGCACGTCAGGCGCATCATGGAGATCCTGACCCCGCTCTACGGCGCCGACAACGTGCGTGCGCAGGTCACCGCCGACATCGATTTCAACCAGACCGAACAGACCTCGGAGAACTTCAAGCCCAACCAGGCCAAGGACGATGCGGTGGTGCGCAGCCAGCAAATCAGTGAAGCGGGCAGCGCTGCCCCCGGGGCCGCCGGCGTGCCCGGCGCCTTGTCGAACCAGCCGCCGCCGGCGGGCACCGCGCAAATCGCCGGCGGCCCCACCAATCCGCAAGCGGGCGGCACGCTCGCCAATGGTGCGGGCGGCCGCCGCGAATCGGTCACCAACTACGAGATCGACAAAACCGTGCGTCGTGTCAAGAACGCCAGCGGGGCGGTCAAGCGCCTGTCGGTTGCGGTGATCCTCAATCATCGCAAACCGGCCGGTGCCAAAGCCGGCGCGGCCGCGCTTGCGCTGGCAGCCGAGGAAGTCACCAAGGTTGACGCGCTGGTCAAGGAAGCGATGGGCTTCTCCAAGGAGCGCGGCGACTCGATCAACGTGCTCAACGCGCCGTTCACCCCGCGCGAGGTCGAAGTACTGCCTGAAGTGCCGCTCTGGAAGCAGGCCGACAACTTCGGGCTGATCAAGGACCTGGGCAAGCAGGCGCTCATCGCAGCTGTGGTGTTGTACATCCTGCTGGGGGTGCTGCGCCCACTGTTGCGCCAGATCATCGCCCATCGCCCGCCCGAACCGACGCCGCAGCAGCGCCGCGAGATCGAGGCGGCCAATCCAGGCGCCCCGGCCCTGCCGAGCCAGCTCGAGAACGCGCGCGCGCTGGCCAAGCAGGATCCGAAAGTCGTGGCCAACGTTGTGCGCAACTGGGTTAATCAATGAGCGACACCGGCGTGGACGAAGGCGCGATCCTGCTCATGTCCCTGGGCGAGGAGGAGGCGTCCGAAGTCTTCAAACTGCTGTCGCCCAAGGAAGCGCAAAAGCTCGGCGTCGCGATGGCCGCATTGAAGAACGTGTCGCGCGAAAAAATCGATTCGGTGCTGACCAAGTTCAGCGCCGAAGTCGGTGAGCAGACTTCCATCGGCCTGGATTCGGACGACTACATACGCTCGGTGCTCAACCGTGCCCTGGGCGAGGAAAAAGCCAAGTTCGTCCTCGACCGCATCCTCGCAAGCGGCGACACCAGCGGCATCGAAAGCCTGAAATGGATGGACGCCGCCTCGGTGGCCGAGCTGGTGAAGAACGAGCATCCGCAGATCATCGCCTCGATCTTGGTGCATCTGGAACGCGATCACGCCGCGTCGATCTTGAACGCGCTCACCGAACGCCTGCGCGGCGAAGTGGTGATGCGCATCGCCACGCTTGACGGCATTCATCCGAGCGCACTGCGCGAATTGAACGAGACCATTGCGAAGGTGTTGGCGGGATCCGATCAGATCAACAAGAGCGCGCTGGGCGGGGTGCGCATCGCCGCCGAGATTCTCAATTTCGTCGGCAGCACCTCGGAAGCCTCGATCTTAGAGGCGGTGCGCGGCGTCGACGACGGCATCGCCCAGAGAATCATAGACGAGATGTTCGTATTCGAGAACCTGATGGATGTCGACGACCGCGGCATCCAGGCCTTGCTCAAGGAGGTGCAGTCCGAATCGCTGGTGGTGGCCCTCAAGGGCGCGCCGCCCGATCTGCGCGACAAGATCCTGCGCAACATGTCGTCGCGCGCCGCCGAAATGCTCAAGGAAGACCTCGAATCACGCGGCCCGGTGCGTGTATCGGAGGTCGAGGCGGAACAGAAGGAAATCCTCAAGATCGTGCGGCGTCTGGCCGACGAGGGACAAATCGTGCTCGGAGGCTCAGGTGACGACAGCTTCGTCTAAACACGGCGCCGATGGTGCGCGCAACTATCAGCGCTGGCAGTTCGCAACCCTGTCCGCGCACGACGACCTGGCAGCCGAAGCGGCGTCGCAACCGATGATCAGCGGGCCTGAGCTGGCACGACTCAAGGAAAGCGCACGCATCGAGGGTTACAACGTCGGCTTCGCCAGCGGGCGCGCCGATGCCGGCGACACCGTGGCAGCGGAGTCGGCGCACTTGCGCGCAATCGCCGGCGCGCTCGATCGCGCGCGCGTGACGCTCACCGATGAAACCGCGCAGGCCCTCTTAGCGCTGGCCACGGAAATCGCGCAGCACGTGCTGCGAGTCGAGCTCACGCACAATCCGCAGTCGATGCTGGCGGCAGTGCGCGAGGCGCTCGACTTAGCCGACGGCGGCGCCCACCCGCAGCTTCTGCTCAATCCGGGCGATCTCGACTTCGTGCGCCGGCATCTGGGCGACGACCTGGCGGTCGGGCAATGGCGCTTGACCGAAGATGCACGCATAGAACCCGGTGGCTGCCGCGTGGTGACCGCCCATGGTGCGGTCGATGCAACGCTGGCCGCACGCTGGCGGCGTGCCGCGGCCGCGCTCGGCATGGCTGACCAAACCACGCATCACGCCGACGCCGCGGCTGGCCTCGCCGCAACCTGATGGCAAGCCCTCGACCCGCTGGCGCGGGCACCAATCCATGGCCCTACTTCCTGACGCAGTGCAGCGGCCATCTGGCGTCGGTCTCGACCATTCGCGCCGAGGGCCGCTTGACCCGCGTCGCCGGCCTGGTGATGGAGGCGGTCGGCCTGCGCCTGCCGGTGGGCAGCACCTGCTTAGTCAGCCAGGATGGCATGAACCCGGTCGAAGCCGAAGTGGTCGGCTTCGCCGGCAACAAGTTGTTCCTGATGCCGACCACCGATGTTTTCGGACTGACTCCGGGTGCGGCGGTGATTGCCGCGGATTCACATGGGGCGCACCCCAAGCCGGGGCGCAGCAACCATCCTTGGCGCCGCGCCGAAGACCGTACCAAGCATCTGCCGGTGGGCGCCGGCCTCCTGGGTCGCGTGCTCGACGCCCAGGGCCGGCCACTGGACTCGCTGGGCGCGCTGGAAATTGAGGCCAAGGTGCCGCTGTCTTCGCGCCCCCTCAATCCGATCGACCGCATCCCCATCAGCCAGCCGCTCGACACCGGGGTGCGCGCCATCAATGCGCTGCTGACGATCGGTCGCGGCCAGCGCATGGGTTTGTTCGCCGGTTCCGGCGTTGGCAAGAGCGTGCTATTGGGCATGATGGCGCGCTATACCAACGCCGACGTCACCGTGGTCGGTCTGATCGGCGAGCGCGGCCGCGAGGTCAAGGAATTCATCGAGGAATCCTTAGGTGAAGAGGGTCTGGCACGCGCGGTGGTGATCGCCGCGCCGGCCGACGTGCCGCCGCTCTTGCGCATGCAGGGCGCCGCTTACGCGACGACGATTGCCGAGTACTTTCGCAATCAGGGCAAGAATGTTCTGCTGATCATGGATTCGCTGACGCGCTACGCGATGGCGCAACGGGAAATAGCACTGGCCATCGGCGAGCCGCCGGCCACCAAGGGCTATCCGCCCTCGGTATTCGCCAAGCTGCCGCAACTGGTCGAACGGGCTGGCAACGGCTCGACCCGCGACGGCGTTAACGCCGCCATGGCCGGTTCGATCACCGCCTTCTATACCGTCCTGACCGAGGGCGACGATCAGCAGGACCCGATCGCCGACGCCGCGCGTGCCATCTT
>JAYVWK010000174.1:0-14047 GCA_043786185.1 Burkholderiales bacterium | reverse complement strand
TATTTTCAAAAGCGATCTAAGTCATTGTCTTGATTGAAAAAAGCGTGGTTTCTCGCTTGCAATTCAAGTTCTCATCCTCTAAAGTGGGAAATTGTGGGGCTGAGCGGTTTTTCATCCCGTATTCGCAGCATACAAGGGTGGCCGGTGGGGCGAAAGCCGACCATCGTATCCGGAGCGAGGCAGCGCGCATGTATCAGGGGGGTTCCAACCTAAACCTCGATGCCAAGGGTCGGATGACTGTTCCGACCCGGCATCGTGACGCGCTGCAGTCGCAGTGCGAGGGCCGGCTCACCCTGACCAAGCATCCGCATGGCTGCCTGCTCATGTATCCGCGCCCGGTATGGGAGGCCAATCGCGCGAATATCGCGCAATGGCCGATGCAGGCCTTGGCATGGAAGCGCATTTTCCTGGGCAGTGCGATGGATGTTGAACTCGACAGCGCGGGGCGGCTCCTGATTGCGCCCGAGTTGCGCGAAGCCGCGCACCTCGACCGCGACATCACGCTTCTGGGCATGGTGACCCATCTGGAAATCTGGGATGCGCCAACGCTGCGCCAGAAAGAGGCCGAGGCGCTTGCCGCCGGCATGCCGGAATCGCTCGCCGGCCTTTCGTTCTGATACTACGTGGATGATGAAGCAAGCCTGCCGCACATCACCGTTCTCCTGCAAGAGGCGGTCACGGCGCTGGCGCTCAAAGCCAATGGAACCTACCTCGATTGCACCTTCGGACGCGGCGGTCACAGCCGGCTGATCTTGGCGGGCCTGGGCGCGGGCGGGCGCCTGATCGCGATCGATCGCGATCAGGCGGCAGTCGAGGCCGCGGCAGCCATCACCGACCCGCGTTTTGTGGTCGCGCATGCGGGTTTTTCGGGGTTGGCCGCGGTATTGGACGAATGTGGTGTGGCGCAGGTGGATGGTGTGCTGATGGATCTGGGGGTGTCGTCGCCGCAGATCGATCGGGCCGAACGTGGTTTTTCATTCCGGCGGGATGGCCCGCTGGACATGCGGATGGACGCTACGCGCGGGCCCACCGCGGCGCAGTTTCTGGCAACGGCAACGGTCGCTCTAATCGGGGAGGTTCTGAAAAATCATGGGGAAGAACGGTTTGCTGTTCAGATTGCACAGGCGATTGTTGCTCGCCGCGCAGAGGGGCCACTCGCTACAACCGGTGAGCTTGCCGCCCTCGTTGCGGGCGTCCTCCGCACGCGGGCAAAGCGCGAACCGGGGCAGGATCCCGCGACCCGCACCTTTCAGGCTTTACGGATTCACGTCAATCAGGAGCTTGAAGAATTGCAGGCAGGACTGACAAGCGCGATGGATCGCTTGAAGGTCGGCGGCCGGCTGGCGGTGATCAGCTTTCATTCGCTCGAGGACCGCATGGTCAAGCGGGCGATGCGCGCGCGCGCCACGCCGATTGAGCCGCCCAAGGGCGTGCCGATTCGCGCCGCCGATCTGCCGCTGCCTTCGTTCGGCCTGATCGGTCGCGCGGTGCGCGCGGCCGCACCCGAGGTGGCCGCCAACCCGCGCGCGCGCAGCGCGACCATGCGGGTGATCGAAAGGCTCGGCTTGTGATGCGCCTGAACGCAGCGCTGCTGGCGATCCTGGTGCTGTGCGCCCTGGGCATGGTCACCTCCAGCCATCAGGCGCGCAAACTGTTCGTCGAGCTCGGCCGCTCGCACGCCGAGCAGAAACGCATCGAGGTCGAATGGGGCCAGTTGCAACTGGAGCAATCGACCTGGGCCAAGCATGCGCTCATCGAGGGCATCGCCAACCGTCAGCTGTCGATGCATGCGCCGGATGCGCGGCGGCTGCAGTTCGTGAGTCCGGCGCGGCCGCCGGCGCTGCCCGCCGCGCAAGTCGAAGAGGCTGCGCGATGATGAATTCCGCGCCCAGCCCGCTGCTCAAGCTGCGGCTGCCGGTATGGCGCTCGCGCCTGATGCTGGCGATCGTGTTCGCGGGCTTCGCCGGCCTGGCCGCGCGCGCGGTGTACCTGCAGGTATTCAACAAAGACTTTCTGCAGCAAAAGGGCGAATCGCGTTACAGCCGGGTGATCGAGATCAGCGCCTACCGCGGCAAGATCACCGATCGCAATGGCGAGATTTTCGCCTCCAGCACGCCGGTCAAGTCGGTATGGGCGATTCCGGACGACGTCAAGGCCTCGCGCGAGCAATTGCGCATGCTGGCCCGGGTTCTGGAGCTGCCCGTAGCCGAGCTCGACCGCAAGCTGGCCGGCCAGGATCGCGAATTCGTGTACCTGAAACGCCAGTTGCCGCCCGAGCAGGCCGAGCGGGTCACGCTCCTGAACTTGGCCGGCATCTACCAGCAGCGCGAGTTCCGCCGCTACTATCCGGCCGGCGAGGTGGCCGCCCACGTGCTCGGGTTCACCGGCGTCGACCAAGTCGGCCAGGAGGGCATCGAGCTGGCGTTTCAGCAGGAGCTGGCCGGCCATGCCGGCAGCCGCCGCGTGATCAAGGACCGGCGCGGCAACGTGATCGAGGATGTGGCGAGCATCGACACGCCGCGCGACGGGCGCGACCTGGCCTTGTCGCTTGACAGCAAGATCCAGTACCTGGCCTTTCGCGAGCTCAAGGCCGCGGTCGAACTGCATCGCGCCCGTGCCGGCGGCATCGTGGTGCTCGACGCGGTCACCGGCGAAGTGCTGGCACTGGCCAACCTGCCGGTGTTCAACCCCAACAATCGCGCCAACCTTTCCGGCGCGCAATTGCGCAACCGCGTGCTGACCGATACCTTCGAGCCGGGCTCGACCATCAAGCCCTTCACCGCCGCGCT
The DNA here is from genome assembly GCA_043786185.1 of Burkholderiales bacterium. Classification (GTDB taxonomy): domain Bacteria; phylum Pseudomonadota; class Gammaproteobacteria; order Burkholderiales; family JAEUOS01; genus JAEUOS01. Next base: position 11,258 of record JAYVWK010000174.1, on the reverse strand, counting down.
GGCGCTCGAACTCGGGCTGGTCAAGCCGGGCAGCGTGATCCAGACCGCGCCGGGCCGGCTCAGTATCGGCGCGGCGACCATCAGCGACGCCCATCCGCATGGCGCGCTCACGGTCAACGAAGTGATCCAGAAGTCGAGCAACGTCGGCACGGTCAAGCTGGCGATGCAGATCGATCGGCAGGAAATGTGGGACATGTTCAACCGGGTCGGCTTCGGGGTGGTGCCGCGGGTGCAGTTCCCGGGCGCGGTGTCGGGCAAGCTGCGTGCGGCCAAGACCTGGCGGCCGATCGAGCAGGCCACCATGTCCTACGGCTACGGCCTGTCCGCTTCGCTGCTGCAACTGGCGCGTGCCTACAGCGTGTTCGCGCGCGACGGCGACATCATCGATGCCACCTTCGTCAAGAGCGGCACGCCCGCATTCGGCGCGCAGGTACTGCATCCGCAGGTGGCGCAGGCGGTGCGCCACATGCTCGAGCTGGCGGCGGGTCCGGGCGGCACCGCGCCGCGCGCGCAGACCATGGGCTATCGGGTGGGCGGCAAGACCGGCACCGCGCACAAGCAGGAAGGGGCCGGCTATGCGGAAAAGAAGTATCGCGGCTCGTTTGTCGGTTTCGCGCCGATCTCGAACCCGCGGCTGATCGTGGCGGTGATGATCGACGAACCGAGTGCCGGAAAGTATTTCGGCGGCGAGGTCGCGGCGCCGGTATTTTCCAGCGTCATCGGTGGCGCCTTGCGCATTCTCGGCGTGGCCCCGGATGCGCCGATGCGGCCGATCGTGCTGCCTGCCGAAGGCCACGAAGTTCGGGAGAGCATGTGAGCGCGCGCCGCGATTGCCGGGCGCCCGGCGCCACACGCGACCTGCGCAATTCCGTTGGGGGCGCTGTTGGACGCGCATGAACTCCTCGCCATGCTGATGCCTGCGGGCATGCGGCCGCAGCGGCTCACGGCCGACAGCCGCGCGGTACAGCCGGGCGACCTGTTCCTGGCCTACCCCGGGTACAGCGGCGCCGTCGACGGGCGCGCCTTCATCGCCGACGCGCTCAAGCGCGGCGCGGCCGCGGTGTTGTGGGAGCGCCAGGGCTTTGCGTGGGATGCGCGCTGGCAAGTGCCGAATCTGCCGGTCGAAGGGCTCAAGAAGCAGGCCGGGCCGCTGGCCGCGGCACTGTTGGGCGCGCCATCCGAGGCGCTCAACATGATCGGCGTGACCGGCACCAACGGCAAGACCTCGGTCACCCAGTGGGTGGCGCAGGCGCTCAACCATTGCGCCACGCCCTGCGGGGTCATCGGTACGCTGGGCGCGCGTTTCAACGGCATCGAGGAAGCGGTGCCCAACACCACGCCGGATGCGATCGTGCTGCAGCTGTTGCTGGCACGCATGCGCGATGCCGGCGCCGCCGCGTGCGCGATGGAGGTTTCTTCGATCGGGCTCGACCAGGCGCGCGTCGCCGGAGTGGCCTTCGACATCGCGGTGTTCACCAATTTCACCCGCGATCATCTCGACTACCACCGCAGCATGGCCGCCTACGAGGCGGCCAAGACGCAATTGTTCCTGCACCCGGCCCTAAGTCATGCGGTGATCAACATCGACGATCCGATGGGTCTGCGCCTTTTGATGCGCATGGCCGGCGGCGTCGAACGCATCGTCTATAGCGTCGAAGGTGCGTCGAAAGCCGTAGCGGCGGTGGCTGACGGCGGACGCCTGATCGCGCGCGCGCCGCGCTTCGGGCCCGACGGCGTGCTGTTCGAGCTGACCGGCGACTGGGGGGGCGCCACGGTGCAAGCGCCGGTATGGGGCATGTTCAACGTCTCCAACCTGCTGGCGGTGATTGGCACCCTGCTGGCGTCGGGTGCCCCGCTCACGCTGGCGGTCGAGGCCTTGGCTGCGCTTACGCCGGTGCCGGGACGCATGAATGCGCTGGGTGGCGACGGTCAGCCGCTGGTGGTGATCGACTACGCGCACACGCCCGATGCGCTCGAAAAGGCCCTGGCGACCCTGCGTCCGCTGGCGACCGCGCGCGGAGGTCAGCTCAAGGTCGTATTCGGCTGCGGCGGTGAGCGTGACCCCGGCAAGCGTGCACCGATGGGCGAGGTTGCTTCGCGCTTAGCCGATGCCGTGATCCTGACCAATGACAATCCGCGCGGCGAAGACCCGCAGCAGATACTCGACCAGATCGCCGCCGGTGCGCGCGACGCCAGGCTGATTGCCGGGCGCGCCGTCGCCATCGGCATGGCCATCGGCGACGCGGGTGTCGCCGATGTGGTGCTGGTGGCCGGCAAGGGCCACGAAACCACGCAGGAGATCGGCGGCCATCGCCTGCCATTTTCCGACCATGAAGTTGCCCGAAGTGCGCTCGACAATCGTGCCTCGCAGGTCTCCGGAGGTCACGCATGATGTTGTTGTCTGAAGCTGCCAACTGGGTGGGCGCCCCGCCACCGGCACAGGATGCCGTGGTCGAACGCGTCACCACCGACAGTCGTGCCATCCGATCCGGCGATCTTTTTGTGGCTCTGCCCGGCGAGCGCTTCGATGGCCACGATTTCGCCGCCGCGGCGATCAAGGCCGGGGCTGCCGGCGTGCTGGTGGCGCGCGACCTGGGGCTTGCCGCGCAGCTGGTGGTGCCCGACAGCCGGCTGGCCCTGGGTGCGCTGGCCCGTGCCTGGCGCGCCAAGTTCACCCTGCCGCTGATCGCGGTGACTGGCAGCAATGGCAAGACCACCGTCACGCAGATGCTGCGCGCGATTCTGATCGCACACGTGGGCGATGGCGCTTTTTTCACCGAAGGCAATCTCAATAACGACATCGGCCTGCCGACAACCCTGCTGCGCCTGCGTGCGCGGCATCGCATCGGAGTAGTCGAACTGGGCATGAATCATCCGGGCGAGATCGCGCAACTGGCCGTGATCGCCGCGCCCACGGTGGCGCTGGTCAATAACGCGCAGCGCGAACACCAGGAGTTCATGAAGTCGGTGGCCGAGGTGGCCGCCGAGAACGGGTCGGTCTTCGCCCACCTGCCAGCGCATGGCGTGGCGGTGATCAACGCCGACGATGCGCATGCGGGCTACTGGCGCGCTCTGACGCGCGGCCGCAACGTGGTCGATTTCGGGCTTGCGACTTCCGCCGACGTCACCGCGCGCTACGAGCTGGCGCTCTACGGCAGCCATGTCGAGCTGATGACGCCGGACGGCAACGCCATGATCGCGCTGCGCATCGCCGGGGGCCACAACGTCGCCAATGCCTGCGCCGCGGCGGCCTGCGCGCATGCCGCCGGCGTGCCGCTGGCCGCGGTGGCCGCCGGGCTGGCCGCGTTCGTGCCCTATGCGGGGCGCCTGCAGAAAAAGGTGTCTGCCACCGGTGCGGTGGTGCTCGACGACACCTACAACGCCAACCCCGATTCGGTGCGGGCCGCCATCGACGTGCTCGGCGGCATCGATGGGCGCCGCGTGCTGGTGTTGGGCCGCATGGGCGAAGTCGGTGCGCGTGGCGCCGAATTCCATCATGAAGTGGGCGCCTATGCCAAGGCGCGCGGCATCGACTACCTGCTGGCGCTGGGTGCGGAGACCGATCCGGCGGTCGCAGGCTTCGGTCCGGGTGCGCAACGCTTTGCCGATATCGATACGGTCAATCGCGCCGCCATCGCGTTGGCGCAGCCGGGCACGACGCTCTTGGTCAAGGGTTCGCGATCGGCCTGCATGGAGCGCGTGGTCGTGGCACTGACCGGCGCAGCCGCGAGCGGGGCGCACTGATGCTGCTAGAACTCGCCCAGTGGCTGGCCCGTGACATACGCGCCTTCAACGTGTTCTCCTACATCACCCTGCGCGCGGTGCTGGCCACGCTTACCGCGCTGGCCATTGCGCTGATCGCCGGGCCGGCGGTGATTCGCAAGCTTAGCGCCTACAAGATCGGCCAGTCGGTGCGCGATGACGGCCCGCAGTCGCACTTAGTCAAGGCCGGCACGCCCACCATGGGCGGCGCGCTGGTGCTGATCGCGATTGCCATCGCCACCTTGCTGTGGGGCGACTTGAGCAATCGCTTCATCTGGATCGTGCTGTTGGTCACCTGCGGGTTTGGCGCCATCGGCTGGGTCGACGATTGGCGCAAGGTGGTGCATCGCAACCCCAAGGGGCTGTCGGCGCGCGAGAAGTATTTCTGGCAGAGCGTGGTCGGCCTGATCGCAGCGGTCTATCTCGCTTTCGCGGTGTCCACCCCGAACGCCGACAAGACCATGGAGCTGGTGATGCAATGGGTGGCCAGCGGCTTTACCATGGAATTGCCGCAGAAGGCCGATTTGATCGTGCCGTTTTTCAAGACGGTGTCGTATCCGCTGGGCGTGTTCGGTTTCATCGGCCTGTCCTACCTGGTGATCGTCGGCACGTCGAACGCGGTCAACCTGACCGACGGGCTGGATGGCCTGGCGATCATGCCGGCGGTGATGGTGGCGTCCGCCCTCGGCCTGTTCGCCTATGTCACCGGCAACGCGGTGTATTCGAAGTATTTGCTGATTCCCTACATCCCCGGCGCCGGCGAGCTGATTGTCTTTTGTGCCGCGCTGGCGGGTGCCGGCCTGGGCTTTCTGTGGTTCAACGCCTATCCGGCCCAGGTATTCATGGGCGATGTCGGCGCGCTGGCGCTGGGCGGCGCCCTGGGCACGGTGGCGGTGATCGTGCGCCAGGAAATCGTGTTGGCGATCATGGGCGGGGTGTTCGTGGTGGAAACCCTTTCGGTGGCCATGCAGGTGCTGTATTTCAAGTACACGCGCAGGCGTTTCGGCGAAGGGCGGCGCATATTGCTGATGGCGCCCCTGCATCACCATTTCGAGCAAAAAGGCTGGAAAGAAACGCAGGTCGTGGTGCGCTTCTGGATCATCACCATGATGCTGGTGTTGGTCGGCCTGTCAACCCTGAAGCTGCGGTAACGCGATGCAGCTCGACGGCAAACGCATCCTGATCCTGGGCCTGGGCGAATCCGGCCTGTCGATGGCGCGCCACCTGGCGCGGGCCGGCGCTGTGATCAGCGCGGCCGATACCCGCAGCCAGCCGCCGGGACTGGCGGCGTTTCGCGCTGCCTGGCCGGCCGCGCCATGCCATTGCGGACCGTGGCACGACGCGCTATTCGAAGGCCAGGATGCGCTGGCGGTCTCGCCCGGGGTTGCGGTGGCCGGCCCGCTCACCGATCCCGCGGTGGCCGCGGCGCTGGCGCGCGGCCTGCCTTTTGTGGGCGACATCGAGTTGTTCGCGCTGGCGCTCACAGCCGAGCATGCACGCTCCGGCTATCGGCCGCGGGTGCTGGCCATTACCGGCACCAACGGCAAGACCACCGTCACCTCGCTTGCCACCTTTCTCGCCCTGCGCGCGGGTCGGCGCGCCGTGGCTGCGGGCAACATCGGGCCGGCGGTGCTCGATGCCTGGGCCGCGGCCTTGGCCGGCGATCAGCTGCCCGACATCTGGGTACTGGAGCTTTCAAGCTATCAGCTCGAAACCACCGCCAGCCTCAAGGCCGATGCCGCCACGGTGCTCAACCTGAGCGAAGACCACCTCGATCGCCACGGGACGATGGAAGACTATTGCGCGGCCAAGGCGCGCATTTTTTCAGGCGGCGCGATTCAGGTGCTCAACCGCGATGACGCGCGTTCGCTCGGCATGCGCCGGCCATTCGTTGCGAAAAACCGCAAGGACGTGGCGCCCGCGGTATTCACCTTCGGCACCGACGCGCCGCGTCTGGCCACCGATTTCGGCCTGCTGCGCGAAGGGCGGCCCGGCGGGCTGACGTGGCTGGCCTGTGGCACGGCTGAAAGCGGCACCGCGGACGCGAGCGCAGCGCAACGCCTGATGCCGCAGGAAGCGCTGGCTATGCGTGGTTTGCACAATGCGGCCAATGCGCTGGCGGCGCTCGCGCTCAACCGCGCCATCGATGTGCCGCTGGCACCCATGCTGGGAGGCCTGGCTGAGTATGCGGGCCTGCCGCACCGGGTACAGGCCGTGGCGAACATTGGCGGCGTCGCCTATGTTGACGACAGCAAGGGCACCAATGTGGGCGCCACCCTGGCGGCGCTGGCCGGCCTGGGTGATGAACTGGCTGCGCAATCGCGCATCGTGCTGATTGCCGGCGGTGACGGCAAGGGACAGGATTTCCAGCCGTTGGCCTCCGCGGTGGCACGCCATTGTCGGGCGGTGCTCCTGATCGGTCGTGATGCGCCGCTGATCCGTGCGGCGCTGGGTGCCGCAGGCGTGGACCTTGTCGATTGCGCCGACCTGGAAGCCGCAGTGCGCGGCGCGGCAACGCAGGCGCGGCCGGGCGACATGGTTCTGCTGTCGCCGGCTTGCGCCAGCTTCGACATGTTCCGCAACTATGAAGAGCGCGCCGCGGCGTTCGTGGCCGCTGTGCGCGGCTTGAGTCGGGGTACCGACGCGGCGAGGGCACCGGCGGCAGCCGCCGTGCCGGCGCCGGAGATCGAAGAGCGAGGCGGCGATGCGTGAAGCGGCCCCAAGTTTCGGGCGGGGCAGCTTCGGCAGCGGCGGGCAGGGGCTGGCGCCGGCGCGCTTTTCCGATTACGACCAGGGCGTCTTGTGGGTCTCGGTGCTGTTGTTGCTGACCGGCATGGTGATGGTGTACTCGGCCTCGATCGCCTTCGCCGAAGGGTCGAAATTCACCGGCAACCGCGCGCATTTTTTCCTGGTGCGCCATGCCCTGTCGCTGGCATTGGGCCTCTTCGCCGCCTATCTCGCCTTCCAGATACCGCTTACGACGCTGCAACGCGCAGCGCTGCCGTTGTTCCTGCTGGGTGTGGTGCTGCTGGTGCTGGTGCTGATTCCGGGCATCGGCAAGAGCGTCAATGGGGCGCGCCGCTGGATTCCCTTGGGGCTTTTGAACATGCAGCCCTCGGAGCTGATGAAACTGTTCGCGGTGCTGTACGCGGCCGACTACACCGTGCGCAAGGCGGCGGTGATGCATTCGTTCAAGCATGGCTTCCTGCCGATGGCAGGCGCGATGGTGTTCGTGGGCTGGCTCTTGCTGCGCGAACCGGATCTGGGCGCCTTCGTGGTGATCGTGATGATCGCCATCGGCATCCTGTTCTTAGGCGGCATGAACGCCCGCCTGTTTTTCGGCCTGCTGCTGTTTCTTCTCGGCAGCTTCGCGCTCCTGATCATTTTTTCGGAGTATCGGCGGCAGCGCATCATCGGTTTCATGGATCCGTGGAGCGACGCTTTCGGCCGTGGCTACCAGTTGTCGCACGCGCTGATCGCCTTCGGGCGCGGCGAATGGTTCGGCGTCGGGCTGGGGGCGTCGATCGAGAAACTGTTCTACCTGCCGGAGGCGCATACCGACTTTTTGCTGGCGGTGATCGCCGAGGAGATCGGTCTTATCGGCGTGCTTGCGATCATCCTGATGTTTTTCTGGCTGGTGCGCCGGGCGATTGTGATCGGGCGCCAGTCGCTTGCGCTCGAGCGGACTTTCCCGGCCTTAGTGGCGCAGGGCATCGGCCTGTGGCTGGGCGGCCAGACCCTGATCAACATGGGTGTGAACATGGGGGTTCTGCCGACCAAGGGCCTGACCCTGCCGCTGATGAGCTTCGGCGGCAGCGGCATCCTCACCAACTGCATCGCTCTGGCGATCCTGTTGCGCGTGGATTTTGAGAATCGCCGGCTGATGCGCGGGCTTAAGACATGATCAACCAGAACACGCGCATCAACCTGGCGCTGGATCCGCTCACGCGCGCGCGCAAGCCGCTGGTGATCGTGATGGCCGGTGGTACCGGCGGCCACGTGTTCCCGGCGCTGGCGGTAGCCGATCTGCTGGTTGACAGTGGCTGCCGGGTTTTGTGGATCGGCAGTCGCGCCGGCATGGAAGCCGAACTGGTGCCGCGCCATGGCCACGAGATGGCGTGGATCGCCTTTGGCGGCCTGCGCGGCAAGGGATTCATGACCAGGCTTCTGCTTCCTGTGCGCTTGCTGTTCGCGCTGTGGCAGGCGCTCACGATCATGCTGCGGCAACGGCCGGCCGCGGTGATCGGTTTTGGCGGCTACATTTCCTTTCCCGGTGGCCTGATGGCGGCCATGCTGGGCCGCCGGCTGCTGCTGCACGAGCAGAACGCGGTCGCCGGCATGGCCAATCGCGTACTGGCGCGCGCAGCCGACCGCGTGCTGTGCGCGTTTCCCGATGTGCTGCCGCGCGCGGTGTGGGTCGGCAACCCGGTGCGCGCCGAGATCGCGCGCCTGGCGCCACCGGCCACGCGTTATGCAGAACGGCAGGGGGCGCTGCGCCTCTTGGTGGTGGGCGGCAGCCTGGGTGCCAGGGCGCTCAACGAGATCGTGCCACAGGCGCTGGCGCGCCTGCCGCGTGAGGCCCGGCCGGCGGTGGTGCATCAGTCCGGGCGCGCGCAACTCGACGCCCTGCGAGCCGCCTATGCCGGTGCCGGGGTGGACGCCACTGCGGTTGCGTTCATCGACGACATGGCCGGGGAGTATGCCGGCGCCGATCTGGTGATCTGCCGTGCCGGCGCGATGACCGTGGCCGAAGTGGCGTGTGCCGGGGTCGCGGCACTGTTCGTGCCGTTTCCGTTCGCGGTCGACGATCACCAGACTGCCAATGCGCGCTATCTGGCCGACCAGCAGGCGGCGCTGCTGGTGCAGCAGGCGGACCTCGATGCCGCCCGGCTGGCGGCGCTGCTGGCCGGCCTGACGCGCGCGGCCTGCCTTGCCATGGCCCTGCGTGCGCGCGCCTGCGCCAAGCCGGATGCCGCCCGGCAGGTAGCCGAGGCCTGCCTTGAATACGCGGAGCGTGCATGAAGCACAAGGTCAAGCACATCCATTTTGTCGGCATCGGCGGCTCCGGCATGTCCGGTATCGCCGAGGTGCTGCTCAACCTGGGTTACCAGATCAGCGGCTCGGATCTGGCGCAGAACGCTGCGACGCTGCGCCTGGCCTCGTTGGGTGCCACCGTGGTGCTGGGGCACGCGCCGCAGAATGTGGCCGGCGCCAACGCGGTGGTGGTGTCGACCGCGGTGTCAAACTCCAATCCGGAAGTGCAGGCCGCACGCGCGGCGCGTGTGCCGGTGGTGCCGCGCGCCCTGATGCTGGCCGAACTGATGCGCTTGAAGCAGGGCATCGCGGTGGCAGGCACGCACGGCAAGACCACCACCACCAGCTTAGTGGCCAGCGTGCTGGCCGAAGCCGGCCTCGACCCGACCTTTGTGATCGGCGGTCGCCTGACCTCGGCGGGTGCCAACGCGCGTCTGGGCCAGGGGGAATTCATTGTGGTCGAGGCCGACGAATCGGATGCCTCGTTCCTCAACCTGCAGCCGGTGATCGCGGTCATCACCAACATCGATGCCGATCACATGGAAACCTACGGCCACGATTTCGCGCGCTTGAAGCAGGCCTTCATCGAGTTCACCCAGCACCTGCCCTTCTACGGCAACGCGATCCTGTGTGCCGACGACGCGGCGGTGCGCCAGATCATGCCTTTCGTGAGCAAGCCGATCACCACCTACGGTTTTGCCGAGGATGCCCAGGTGCGCGCGCTGGCAGTGGTGGCCGACCACGGACAGATGCGTTTCAAGGTGCGGCGCGAAGGGCGTGCGGGCGATCTGGAAATCGTGCTCAACCTGCCCGGCATGCACAACGTGCAGAACGCGCTGGCCGCGGTCGCCGTGGCCACCGAACTGGGACTCGATGACACCGCGATCGTGCTGGCCTTAGCCGCGTTCAAGGGCGTGGGGCGACGCTTCCAGCGCTATGGCGAGATCGTCCTGGCCAAAGGCGGCAGCTTCACCCTGATCGACGACTACGGCCATCATCCGGTGGAGATGGCGGCCACCATCGCGGCGGCGCGTGGCGCCTTTCCGGGCCGCCGCCTGGTGCTGGCCTTCCAGCCGCACCGCTTCACGCGCACGCGCGACTGCTTCGAGGATTTCGTGCGCGTGCTGTCGACCGTCGACGCGCTGGTTCTTGGCGAAGTGTATGCGGCAGGTGAAGCGCCGATCGTCGCCGCCGACGGTCGCGCGCTGGCGCGCGCGTTGCGCGTGGCCGGCCGGGTCGAACCGGTATTTGTCGAGCAGGTGGGCGAAATGGCGGCGGCGATATTGCGGGTCGCGCAAGACGGCGACGTGGTGGTGGCCATGGGTGCCGGCTCGATTGGCGGCGTGCCGCGCGAACTGGCGGAGGGCCGCGCGCATGCTTGATTTCGGCCGCGTCGCGGTGTTGATGGGCGGCGCCTCGTCGGAGCGCGAAATTTCGCTGATGAGCGGGCGCGGCGTATTGGCGGCTTTGCAAAGCCGCGGCGTCGACGCAGAGGCGTTCGATCCGTCCGAGCGCGACCTGGCCGATCTGAAGCGTGAAGGTTTCGCACGCTGCTTCATCGCCTTGCACGGTCGCGGCGGCGAGGACGGCACGCTGCAGGGCGCGCTCGAGGTGCTGGGGCTGCCATATACGGGTTCGGGGGTGATGGGATCGGCTATCGGCATGGACAAGTGGCGCACCAAGTTGATCTGGCTGGCCGCCGGGATTCCGACGCCGCGCTACCGCATTCTCGCGCCCGACGACAACTGGCAAGCCGTGGCCGACGAGCTCGGCCTGCCGTTGATCGTCAAGCCCGCGCGTGAAGGCTCGACCCTGGGTTTGACCAAGGTGGGCAGCGCCGCCGAACTGCCGGCGGCCTACGAACTGGCGGCCAACAAGTACCGCGACTTAGCGCTGGCCGAGGAGTTCATTGCCGGCGCCGAATACACCGCGAGCATCCTGGGTGAAACTGCGCTGCCGCTGATCCGCATCGATGCGCCCGACGGCAACTACGACTATCAGAACAAATATTTCAGCGACGACACCCGTTACATCTGCCCCTGCGGCCTGCCCGCAGCAGAGGAGGCGTCGCTCCAGGATTTGTCACTCAAGGCCTTTCGCTTAGTCGGCTGCGCCGGCTGGGGCCGCATCGATATCATGCGGCGCGCCGACGGCCAGGCCTTTTTGCTCGAAGTCAACACTTCGCCCGGCATGACCGGCCACAGCTTAGTACCGATGGCCGCCCGCGCCGCCGGCATAAGTTACGAAGACCTGTGCCTGAACATCCTGGCAATGACCCTGGAGCCACGCATATGAGCGGATGTTTTTCGCTAGCTTTTGCGTGCATGAATCGACCGGCTTCGCCGGCGATTCATGCCAAGCCAGCGCCGGTCAAAAGTAGGTTTTCACTTTTGACCGAATAATTTTATGTGGAACGACGTCCTCACCATGAATCGCCTGGCCGCGGCCATGCTGGTGCTCGC
>JAYVWK010000173.1:0-4595 GCA_043786185.1 Burkholderiales bacterium | reverse complement strand
TCCGAGGCGAACAGCTTGGCCATCGCCGCCTCCTTCAAGCAGGGCCGGCCGGCGTCTTTCAGCGCGGCCGCATGCAGCACCATCTGGCGCGCCACCTCCACTTGCGTTGCCATGTCGGCCAAGCGGAACTGCACCGCCTGGTGGTTGAACAGCACCTGGCCGAAGGCCTCACGCTCGTTGGCGTAGCGCAACGCCGCCTCGAAGGCCGCACGTGCCATGCCCACGGCCTGGCTGCCGATGCCGATGCGCCCGCCTTCGAGCGATGAGAGCGCGATGCGATAGCCCTCGCCCGGTTGGCCGATCATGTTCTCGGCCGGTACGCGGCAATGCTCCAAAAGCACCTGCGCGGTGTCCGAGGCGCGCTGGCCCAGCTTTTCTTCCACCCGTGGCACCGAATAGCCCGGGGTGTTGGTCGGCACCAAAAACGCCGTGATGCCGCGCTTGCCGGCGCCACGGTCGGTAACCGCGAAAACGATGGTTACATCACCGTTCTTGCCCGAGGTGATGAACTGCTTGGTACCGTCGATCACGTAGTCATCGCCATCCTTGCGTGCTGTGGTCTTGAGTGCCGAGGCGTCCGAGCCGGCATGCGGCTCGGTCAACGCGAAGGCACCCAGCATGCGGCCGCTCGCCAAGGGTTTCAACCAACGCTCTTTCTGCGCGGGCGTGCCGTAGTTGAGCAGGATGTTGCACACCGGGCAGTTGTTGACCGACAGCACGGTGGAGGTGGCCGCATCGCCCGCCGCCACCTCTTCCAGCGACACCGCCAATGCGGTGTAGTCGAGCCCGGCACCGCCGAACTCCTCGGGCACGAACACGCCATAGAGGCCCAGTTCCGCCAGGCCTTTCAGGGCGGCGGCGGGAAAGGCGGCGTCGCGGTCGCGCTGCGCGGCGCCGGGAGTGACTTCGGCGGCCACATAGGCGCGCACCGCATCGCGGATTTGTTCGTGGTCTGGTGAGAGGAGCATGGAGTGGTGTCTGCGGATTCCGGCTTTGTGTGTGCTTGCCCGTTCTCCCGGCGAGAGCGCTTAGGAGAAAAGCGACGCCGGGCTCGCAGGTTTGGTTTTGCGCCTCACCCCGACACTCTCCCGCCAAGCGAGTCGAGGGAGCACGGCGCTGGGCGCGTTACAGCAGTTCGATGGCCACCGCAGTGGCTTCGCCGCCGCCTATGCACAGACTGGCCACACCGCGTTTGCCGCCGGTCTTCTTCAACGCACCGATAAGCGTGACGATCAGGCGCGCACCGGAAGCACCGATCGGGTGACCCAGGGCACAGGCGCCGCCGTGGATGTTGACCTTGGCATGCGGGATGCCGTGTTCCTTCATCGCCGCCATCGCCACCACCGCGAAGGCCTCGTTGATCTCGAACAGGTCGACCGTGCCGGTATTCCAGCCGCACTTGGCATACAGCTTCTCGATCGCACCGACCGGCGCGGTGGTAAACCACTGCGGCTCCTGCGAATGGGTGGCATGCGCCACCAGCTTCGCCACGGGGCTAAGCCCCAGCTTGGCGGCGGTAGAGGCGCGCATCATCACCATCGCGGCCGCGCCATCGGAAATAGAGGACGAGGTGGCGGCGGTCACGGTGCCATCCTTGCGGAAGGCGGGCTTCAACGTGGGCACCTTGTCGGGGTTCGACTTGAAGGGCTGCTCGTCCTTCTCGATCGTAACGTCACCCTTGCGGCCAGCCACTGTAATGGGTGCTACTTCCCACTTGAAGCTGCCATCGTTGTTGGCGGCAATCGCGCGGCGCGTCGATTCGATCGCGTAGGCATCCTGCTCCTCGCGCGTGAAGGTGTATTTGCCGGCGCAATCCTCGGCGAACTGACCCATCGACTTGCCGCCGCCGTTGGGGGTTTTTTCGTAGGCGTCTTCCAGACCGTCCAGCGCCATGTGATCAAACATGGTGGCATGCCCGTAGCGATAGCCGCCGCGGCCTTTGAGCACCATGTAGGGTGCGTTGGTCATCGATTCCATGCCGCCGGCCACCACGATGTCGGCGCTGCCAGCGATCAACAGGTCATGCGCGAACATGGCGGCTTTCATGCCGGAGCCGCACACCTTGTTGATGGTGGTGGCGCCGGTCGATTTGGGCAGGCCAGCACCGAGGGTTGCCTGGCGCGCCGGCGCCTGGCCCTGGCCGGCCGGCAGCACGCAACCCATGATGACTTCCTGGACTTGCTCGGGTTTCAAGCCAGCACGTTCGACCGCGGCCTTGATCGCATGGCTGCCCAGTTGATGGCCGGCGAAACCGGAGAGCTCGCCCTGCATGGCGCCCACCGGAGTGCGGGCGACGGAAACGATGACGATGGGATCGGACATGATGATTCCTTTCTACTGATTGAAAGTCATGATTTTGCCAACCGTAGTGAGCACGACCTCACCTGACTGGTTGGTGATGCTGCCGTCGAGTGTAACGACATTGCCTCGCGACTTGGGCTCGATGTGGGTCACCACCCATTTCAATTCGATTGTATCCCCGGGGCGCACCGGTTTCCGCAGGTTCACCTGGAACTCGATGCCCACCTGCGGCCCGTGCTGCGTGTAATGGCTGGCCAGCACCCCCATCAACAGCGACAGGTAATGCGGGCCGCAGGCGATGATGCCGCCGAAGCGCGTGGCGGCGGCGTATTCGGGGTCGTGGTGCAGGGGATTCATGTCTTCGCACATGGTGGCGAAGCGGCTGATGTCCAGAAGCGTGATGTGCTTGACGCGCAGCGCGGTTTCGCCGATCGCGATCATGCCGGCCGCGCGCGTTCATGTACCTGCTTGAGTGCCGCACTCAACACCGGCCAAGTCTCGGCAGCGCTTTCTACTGTGGCTGCGAGGTCGCGCAACAAACCGTTGTCGACGCCATAGACCCAGCCATGCACGGCCAGCGGCTGACCGCGCGCCCAGGCATCCTGCACCGCGGTGCTCTGGCACACATTCTTCACCTGCTCGATCACGTTGAGCTCGCACAGAGCATCGTGCTTGCCGGCTTCGGCTGCGATTGACCCAAGATAGGCGCCATGCTTTTCGCCCACGTCCTGAATGTGCCGCAGCCAGTTGTCGGCCAGGCCGACCTTGCGCCCGGTAAGCGCGGCGTGCACGCCGGAGCAGCCATAGTGCCCGCACACGATGATGTCGCGCACATGCAGCAGGTCGACCGCGAATTCGATCACAGACAAGCAATTCAGATCGGTGTGCACCACCACGTTGGCGATGTTGCGATGGACGAACACCTCGCCCGGCGCCAAGCCGATGATCTGGTTGGCCGGCACACGCGAATCCGAACAGCCGATCCACAGGTACTGCGGGCTTTGCTGGTGCGCCAAGCGCTTGAAGAAATCGGGGTCTTCGCGCGTGACCTCCGCCACCCAGGCGCGGTTGTTGTCGAACAGGCTTTCGAGTGAGCGCATGCGGATTCAATGCGATCGTTGGTGAGCCAGCCGCTTGCCGACCTGCAAGACCCTTGACAAGCCGAATAGCCGATGTTGTTCGCCAGCGGTCCTTGCATCAATCGCGAGAACCGAATTCGTAGTCGCGCAGGACCTCGCGGGCACGCCGCGCAATCGGCGCGGCAAACGGCATCGACTTGCGCGGCACCGCATGACGGTACAGCGATAGGTCTGAATCAGGTCAGCCATGCCCGGCATCTACCGGGTCTCGGCAAACAATTCGCGCCCGATCAGCATGCGTCGGATTTCAGAGGTGCCGGCGCCGATTTCATAGAGCTTGGCATCGCGCCACAGGCGCCCGGCGGGATAGTCGTAGGTGTAGCCCACGCCGCCCAGCGCCTGGATCGCCTCGCCCGCCATCCAGGTGGCCTTCTCCGCTGTGTAAAGAATCACGCCGGCGCAATCCTTGCGGGCGGCGGTCCCGGTCATGCTGCCGCGATCCAGCGCATCGCCCACCGCATAGGCATAAGCACGGCAGGCCGACCAGGTGGAATACATGTCGGCCAGCTTGCCCTGCATCAGCTGGAATTCGCCGATCGGCTGGCCGAACTGGCGGCGCTCATGCAGGTAGGGCACGGTGACATCCAGGCAGGCCGCCATGATGCCCAGTGGGCCGCCGGCCAATACCGCGCGCTCATAGTCGAGCCCGCTCATGAGCACGTTGACGCCCCGGCCGACGCCGGCGGCCTCGTTGCCCTCCAAACCACCCAACACGTTCTCAGCCGGCACGGCGCAATCCTGGAACACCAGTTCGCAGGTGTTGGAGCCACGCATGCCCAGCTTGTCGAGCTTTTGCGCGGTGGAAAATCCCGGCATGCCCTTTTCGATCAGAAAGGCCGTGATGCCGCGCGGCCCGGCTTCGAGGTCGTTCTTCGCATACACCACCAGGGTATCGGCATCGGGCCCGTTGGTGATCCACATTTTGTTGCCGTTCAACACCCAGCGGTCGCCCTTCCAGTCGGCGCGGGTACGCATGCCCACCACATCCGAGCCGGCGCCCGGCTCGCTCATCGCAAGCGCACCTACCTTATCACCGGAAATCAGGCCCGGCAGGTATTTGCGTTTTTGCGCTTCAGTGCCATTGCGGCGGATCTGGTTCACGCACAGGTTGGAATGCGCGCCATAAGACAAGCCGACCGAGGCCGAGCCGCGCGA
>JAYVWK010000172.1:0-4357 GCA_043786185.1 Burkholderiales bacterium | reverse complement strand
TTTTCAAGGATCATGAAACCGTCGACATCCGGCAACTGCACGTCGAGCAGCAGCAGATCGGGGTAGGGCAGGTGGTTCAGCGCGGCCAGCACTTCGGCGCGGTTGCGCGCGATGGCGATGTCGTGGCCCTCCTTGGTGACGATCGTCTTGAGCAAAGCGAGCTGGATCGGGTCATCCTCGACGATCAGCACCAGGTGCTTCTTGCCGGCCGCGGGTGCGGCCGCGGGCGGCTGCATGAAAAAGCCCGAATTGTTGATGGTGTTGATGGTGCTCTGTGCCTCGATCACCGCCATTTGCGAGGTCTTGGCCATGTCGTCGTCCGCGGTTTTGGCCGCCGACTTGATGTTCTCCTTCATCCACTTGCCGACCTCGCTGGCCGCCGCCTTGAACTCCGGATCGGCGGTCATTTCGACATAGCCGTCATACACGTACGAGGTGGCCGCGGCCGGGGCGAACTGCGCCACCGGTTCTATGAAGCGCATGCGTGCCAGTTCGCTGGCCCACATGTTGATATCGCCGATCGAGAGGTGCGGGAACTTATCCTGCAGCTGTGTCAGCGTGAGCTTGCCGTCGATCGTGGTCAGAAGGCGCTTGAAGGCCGACGAAAGCGGCGCGCGCGGGTCGAATTGGGCGTCGATGCCTTCGCGGGTCTTCTTGAAAACAGTGCTGTATTCCATAGCATGGCCGCAGGCTTGGGGAGGCTCTATTGTAGATGCACCGGGCGCGGCGGCGTTGCAACGATGCGCCTGCCGCGCGGCGGGCCTGCCACGGCGGCCATCTTCGACGGCTCAGGCACCGCCGCGGTTGATACCCACGCCTTTGAAGAACGTATAGCAAAAAACGCCGTCCGCCGCGGTGGTCCGCTTAAGGTAGCGGATGCCGGCGTCGAAGCGTTCGGCGGTGATCAGCCCGGCCGCCAGCGCGGCTTCGCGCACTCCCTCGATCATCGCGGTGAAAGTCTTGCGGGTGAAACCCTCGACCAGCACCGGGCGGCTGGCATCGACGTACACCATGCGCGGCGACACGCGCACCGCGGCGAAGCCGGCCCTGACCAGCAGCGGATATACCTGCCTTCCGACCAGCGCATTGCCGCCGGCGGCCCGCTGCAGGCTTACCTGACACTGGATGACGGCATCTGCCGCCGCACTGGCGGGGTGAAAGCAGGTCGATCCATGATCGCCCTCGATTACTGTGATGGTGCCGCCAGGCTTGATCAGCGCCTTCAGAAGTTTCAAGGCCGCAATCGGCTGTGCCAGGTGTTCCAGCACGAAGCACACAAAAACATGATCAAACGATGCGGGGCCGAAAGGCAAGGCGAAAATGTCGGCCTGCCGGAAGCTCACGTTGGTCAGGCCTGCCGCCTGCACCTGCTGCTGCGCCTGCGCCAGTGACGCCGCCGAAATGTCGATCGCGGCAAAGCGCGCCTGCGGGCTTTGCCGGGCGAGCGTCACGGTTTGGGCACCGACACCGCAGCCGGCCTCGAGTACGTTGCAGCCGGGCGGGTAGCTGGTATCGGCATGCAACAGTTCGACTAGGGTGTTTGCCTGGTCCTGCAGGCGCTGGTTTTCCGGCGCCGTGTAGCCGTGCACATAGGCCTGGTTCACGGGCTCACCCATGCAGGCACACCATGCCCGGCGCAGTCGAGAGGGCAAGCCTGTCGCAGGCCGGCATGCGGTGCACCTGTTTCATGTGCCGCCCTGGCGCATGAAGGCCAGCAGCAGGCCGAGCAGGGCGGCGAGCGCCAGCATGGCGCCGGTCGCGCCCAGCCAAAGCAGGCGACCCCGCAGGGTTTCGAGGCGAGCGACGAGTTGCGCGTTTTGCTCGGCCAGCGCCTTGATCAGCTCGGAGGAGGCGAGCATCTGGCCGTGCAAGTCGTTGACGGCGGCCTCCAGGGCCAGGGCGCGGGCTTGCAATGCGGCGACGGCCTGTGCCGCGGGCGACACTACCTGCCCGGCTTGCGCCACGGGAGCTTCTTGCGCAACGCCGCTGCCGCCCACCGTGCTCCATAGTTTCCTGGCGCCATCGGCCAGCTTGGGCGCGTTGCCGATGACCTCCGACCAGGGAACGCTTTGCAGTACCGCGAGCCAGGGAATAGCCATGAATTCGAATCCTGAGTGGGTTGTGGCGGGTGAATCAGATCAAGGATGGCAATGATGCACCGGAATGGTCCGCCGGAGTCGTCCCCGGAGTGGTAAGCGGCGCTGCAAGCGATGCATGCGTTCGGGCGCCAGGAGAGGGCAGGCGCGCCTGTGCCCGGCTGCGGGACCTGCCGCTTAAGCACCCTGCGGCCCCGCGCGGTTCAGCCGATCGAGCACCTCCGCGCTGCTCATCACGTCGCCGAACTGCTGAATGAAGGTTTCGAGCGTCGCCAGGTGCTCTTCATCGGACAAGGCCGCGCAGCAGTCCGCGACCAGCACCACCTTGAAATCGAGCATCATGGCGTCGCGCGCGGTGGATTCACAGCAGATGTTGGTCTTGGTGCCGGCGATCAGGAGCGTGTCGATGCCGAAGTTGCGCAGCGTGGGTTCCAAAGTGGAGGAGCCGGCGATCAGGGCGCTATAACGGTTCTTGATGAGCGTCACGTCCTCAGGCGCGGTTTCCAGTTCGTGCCACACGCGCTGGCGACCGGGTGCCAGGCTTGCCAAGGTGCGTGCACGCACCGGGCCTGCCACGACATGATTGAAGAACAGCTCCCAATCGCTCTTGTCGCCGAGTTGCGTGTTGGCGTGCAATACCCAGAACACCGGCACGCCGCGGGCGCGAAGCTGCCGGGTCAGGGCATTGATGGGCGGCACGATGGCGCGCGCCGCGGGCACTTCGGCCGCGGCGCCCGGTTCGCAGAACGTGCCCTGCATGTCGATCACCAGCAGCGCGGTGCGCTGCTGGTCGAGCTTGTCGAACCAGTGCAGCCGGCCACGGCGGGCGATGACCCGTTCAACGATATGCGGGCGGATGGCTACATGGTGCATGGCGCGAAAGTTCCCTTGCGTGTGGACGTGGCTAAAGCGCGCCGATGCCTTCCAGCGCTGCGCGTACATCGGCCACACCTTCAGCCGACAGCGGGGCCTGCGGCGGCAGCGGGTCGCCCACCGCATAGCCCTGCAGCTTGAGACCGCCCTTGATGGCCGCTGCCAGCGCATGTTTGGCAAAGGCCTGGTTCAGGCTCCACAGCGGCTTTTGCAGCGCCATGGCGCGCGCCCAGTCGCCTGCTTTGCAGGTCTCGTAGAGTGCCACGCTCTGGCGCGGCGCCACGCAGGCCGGGCCGGCCATCCAGCCGACCCCGCCGATCATCATCACGCAGGCCGGAATGTGCGCCGAGGCTGCGAACACCCGCATGCGGCCTTCCACCTTGTTGATGATCGACAGCAGGCGCCCGGTGTTGAACGAGGCATCCTTGATGTAGCCAATATTGTCGATGCGGCTCAAGCGGTCGATCACCGGCAGGCTCAGGTCGGAGCGCTGGAAATTCGGATTGGTGTAGAGCACCACCGGCAGCGTGACGGCATCGGCGATCGCCTTGAAATAGTTGTATACGCCTTCGTCAGCGATCGGAAAGTAGGCTTCCAGAATCGCCAGGATGCCGTCGCAACCCATGGCTGCGTAGTCGCGCGCCTGGGCGGTGGCGTCGGCGATGGTGGTTGAGGCCACACCGGCGACTACCGGCACCCGCCCGGCGGCGGCTTCGATCACCACTTCAACCACGCGGCGGCGCTGCGCGGAGCTGAGATAGGCGAATTCGCCGGTCGAGCCCAGCGGGGTGATGCCGTGCACCCGGGCCTTGATGAAATCGTCGGTCATGCGCGCCAGAACTTCGGCATCCACGCTGCCGTCGGCGCGGATCGGCGAGACGATGTAGGGGAAGACACCGTGAAAGGCGGTGTGGGAAGCGCTCATGGTGCGGGCTTTCGCTTGAACGAACGGAAGATGAAACGGGATGCGGCGCGCGGCAGTGCCTCTTGATGCATGGACGATGCGGCAGCGCTAGCCGGCATGGCAGCTGCTTTCGATCCACTCGGCGTAGGGTTGGTAAATGTAATCGATCGCGCATGCGTGGATGGCGGGCAACTCGTAGGAGTGAAGTTCGCGGATGGCCTGCTGCACCGCTTCGTACAGCGCGGCTTTGGTCTTGAAGAGCACTTGATACTCCGACTCGTTAGCAAGCGCGTTGTTCCAGATGTAGAAGCTTTCGATGGCCGAAATCTGCGCGCACGCCGCGAGGCCGCGTTCGACCAGCGTGCCCGCCATCTGCCGCGCTTCGCTCTGGCTTCCGACGGTAGTGTAAACGGCGAGGAAGGTCATTGAAGGTGCTCCCGGTCAAGTGAAGTCGGTGGTGGCGTGGAATCGCGCATTGTCGGCG
>JAYVWK010000171.1:0-3419 GCA_043786185.1 Burkholderiales bacterium | reverse complement strand
GCGGTGCAGGCCACCTCCGCCCAGTCCCGCAAAAAAGCGATGCTGCGTTCGTGATTCACCTGCGCATAGGCGCCGCATGCATCCTCGACGATCACCGCGTGATAGCCCAATGCGTTGCCGTGGCGGGCGGTGAAGTCGATGCCGATGTCGGTGGCGAACCCGGCGAGAACGATGGTGCGGATGCCCTTGATGCGCAGGTGGTGGTCAAACGGGGTGTTGAAGAACAGCGATGGTTGCTGCTTCGTAAGCACCAGGTGGTGCGGCAGCGGCTTGAACCCTTCCAGCCATTCCACCTCTTCGCCGCCGGCCTGGAACATGGGTTTTAGGTCTTCGGGCCGGGCCACGCCCTGGCGCTTCATCATCCAGCGTAGCCAATGCCCGCTCAACTGATCCAGCGGCGGAAAGGTGTGTTCGCTCCAGGCCACCATCACGCAGGCCTTCTCGGCCGCGGCGACGAGCGCGGCGGCGTTGCTTGTCAGAGTCTTCAGGTTCGAGGCCTTGCCGGCCAGTCCTTTTTGCAGGTCCCACAGCACCAACGCGGTACGGGCAGGTGCCACCAGTTCTGCGAAGCTATGCGGCAGGTCCTGGAAGTTCTGCGGGCTGCGGGTGTTCATCGGGCGATCCTGTCGGGGGTTGCGTTGCGGGGGAAATGTACCCGAACCCGTTGCCGGACTCATGATGTGCGCTCACCGCGATCGAGAAGTGCATGATTCTTGACAAAAACATGCCGCTGGCGAGGCGGGCATGTTTCTGGCAACGATCAATAGGCCAGTCGTTCAAACATTGACCACGCGCCGCAACCCCGCATAGCCAACCCGCCACTCCATGCCGTCCTCGGTGGCGACGGTCGCGGTTTTCTGATTCATCCGGATGATGCTGCCGAAGCGCGCGATCAGGTCCTGCGGTTCGAAGCTGACGCTGTCGCCACGCGCGAAGTCGGCACGGGTGGGTTGGCGCTCCGGCGGTGGCGCTGGCGGCATCGCGGCAGGATCGATGCTGATCGCCGCGTACAGGATCGTCCAGTTCAGGTGCGGCGTTTCGGTCTGTACCACCAACTGGTCGGGCTTGAAGGCGATGATGCGGCCGCGCTGCAAGCGCTTGTCGCGGGTGTTCCAGAAATCGACCTCCTGCCCCAGATTCAGATGCCGGCGAATCGCCATGATGCGCGCCGGATTGCGCAGCAAGTGCCCGATGGCGGTGTAGAGGCGCAAGAGGTCGAGATCGCTGGCGTTTTGCAGCGAATGCATCGCGTCTGGCAGGTCGATCATGGTGTGGTTTTGTTGGCGTCAGGGTCGGCCGGCATGGCGATGCCGGCTCTGGTCAGGCGGTATTTTTGCATGCGGCTGCCCGGCTGGTCCAGGTTGGTCATTTCAATCAGGCCGGATCGTTGCCTTCCGTTGCGCGCCATAAAAAAGCCATAAATATTCAAAATAACACGCTTATAATGGCACGTAATTTACTTTTCGCGCCAAAAATAACTTGCCCAAGATCATTCCCCCCGAAGAGCTCGACCAATTGGCCGCCCGGTTCAGCGGCTTCCAGGCCGGGTTCGGCCTGGAAGAATTGCTGCGCCAGGCGCCGCCCGGCACGGCGCGGCGCACCTTGCAGCGGCGCTTGGCCACGCTCATTGCGCATCGGCGTATTCAGACGGTAGGTGCCGGCCGCGGGCTGCGCTACCGGTTGGCATCGTCATCCACCTCCGCCGCGCCGGTGGTGCGGCAGCCTACGCTGGCCTACGGGCTGGGTGAGGCCTACGGGCCGCTTTCGCCGGAAGGCGCGGCGGTGCGTGCGCTGGTGCGTCAGCCGCGGCAGTTGCGTCAACTGGTTGCATACCAAATCGAATTTCTCGAAGCCTATCAACCCAACCGCACGTATTACCTGCCGGATGCGCTGCGCAGCCAGTTGCACACCATGGGGCGCTCCCCGGCGCAGCAAGCGCCGGCGGGCACCTTCGCACGCGACATCCTGGCGCGACTCACGGTCGATCTTTCATGGGCTTCGTCGCGACTGGAAGGCAATACCTACAGCCGTCTCGATACCGAGCGTCTCGTCGCGTTCGGCGAGGCGGCCAATGGCAAGGACGCGCTGGAAACCCAGATGATCTTGAATCACAAGGCGGCCATCGAGTTCCTGGTGGGCGACCCGGCGCAAGCCGCGATCACGCGCGAGACGGTCATCGCTCTGCATGCCCTGTTGTCCGACGGCTTGATGGCCGATCCATCGGCCAGTGGCGCCTTGCGCTGCCGCGCGGTGGAAATCGGCGGCAGCGTATACCTGCCGCTGGCGGTTCCGCAAAAGTTAGCCGAGTTGTTCGGCATCGTGCTGGTGATGGCCACCGAGATCATCGATCCGTTCGAGCAGGCGTTTTTCATGATGGTGCACATCCCCTACCTGCAGCCCTTCGAGGACGTGAATAAACGCGTCTCGCGCCTGGCGGCCAATATCCCGTTCATTCGCCACAATCTCGCACCGCTTTCTTTCATAGACGTGCCGCAGGACGCCTACGCCGAGGCGATGCTGGGCATCTATGAACAGAACCGGGTCGAGCTTCTGCGCGACGTGTTCCTGTGGGCTTATGAACGCTCGTGCCGGCAATATGTGGCGGTGCGACGTCAACTGGTGCCGCCCGACACCTTTCGGCTGCGCTACCGCAAGGAACTGGCCGCCACCGTGCGTGCCATCGTGCAGGACGGACGCGATGTCAACGCCGCGGCAATCAAGGCGCTGTTGCCGCCCGGTGTGAGCGGGGCGGACCGGGCGCGCTTTGTCACGCAGGTCGAGAAAGAGTTCCAATCACTGCACGCCGGCAATGCGGTGCGCTTCGGATTGCGGGCACTGGAATTCGAGGCGTGGCGCAGCGGCGTCCACGTCAAAGCCGACCCGGTGAGTGCCAAGCCTGAACAGCTGTCGGCCAAGGCAAAGACCAGGGTTGGCAAGAAGGCGCGCGGGTGAGTTGCGGCTTGTCGCGCGTTGTGGCACAGCGGTATCGGTTCGAAGACGATTACCTTCGAGTTGTTGCAACTGGCAATCAAGCGTTACCCGCGATCGCGGCTTGAAAGTCCCGGTCTTTGCCGCATATGCTGGCAACACGATCGCGCAGCACCGCCCATGTTTTCGAGATTGGCAGACAGACCTTCGGCGTTGACATGGTGTTTGCGACGCAAGAGTGCAATGACGTCGGCCTCCGCCATCGCCGCACGGGTCTTCGCATTTGGCACCCTGGCCGTCAGTGGAAACGCTTGATCGGCAGCCACGCGATGCAGCAGCAGGCGAACGGCGTCGGCGACCGATAGACCAATGGCAGCGAGCACCTCGGACGCCTTTACGCAAGTTTCACTGTCCACCCGGATACGAACGATCGATGTATGTGCGCTCATGATTGGAGATTCGCGTTAGTAGCCATATTTTGTCTCTGCCGA
>JAYVWK010000170.1:0-10410 GCA_043786185.1 Burkholderiales bacterium | reverse complement strand
GCCACCGCCATGCCGGTAATCGCGCCGGTCCAGAAGCCGATGGCGCCCATAGGTGCGCCGAAAGCGGTGGTAAAGGCCAGCAGGTAGCCGCCGCCTAAGCCGATGATCCACAAGGCCAGGGCGAAGGTGAGCATCGGTACCCAGGCCTTCTTGTAGCCGCGCAAGGCGTTCGAGGCCACTGCGTTCATCGCATCGAACACATGGAACCCGGCCACCATCAGGATCAACGGTGTGGCCAATTCCATCACCTTGGCATCCTTGGTGTACAAAGCGGCGATCGAGGGGCTGAACCAGGCCAGGAGTGTTGCTACGCACAGCGCCACGCCAAGCCCGATGGACATGCCGGTCCAGCCGGAGGCGCGTGCGCGCGCATAGTCGCCCGCGCCGATGGACTGGCCTACCAGCACGCTGGTGGCAGTCGAAATTGCCAGCGGCACCATGTAGGCCAAACCGCCCAGGTTGGCGGCGATCTGGTGGCCGGCCGACCAGTTTTCACCCAGGCGCGCGATAAAAAGGGCCATGAAGGTGTAGGAGGTGACGTCGATCAGGAACGCGCCGCCGATCGGCAGGCCCAGCTTGACTAAGCGCCAGATCGCCGGCAGGTCGGGTGCGCCCAGGCGCGCGAACACCTGGTAGCGCGCGAAGGCCGGTGCCAGCGCGGCCCAGGCGAAGGCGGCGAGCAGCATCAGCCAGGCTTCGATCGCCAGCGCCCAGGCGCAACCGATGCCGCCCAGCGCGGGCACGGTGCCGATGATGGGCAAATCGGTGGCGCCGTACATCAAGAGCCAGTTGAGCGGCACCTTCAGACCCAGGCCCAATAGCTGGATCACCATCACCGCGCGCGGTTGCGAAATCGCCGTGGACCAGGCGTAGAACACGCGAAACAGCAGCATCGCCGGCGCCGCCCAGGCCAGCGCCCGCAGATAGGCGCGCACATCCCCCGCGATGTCGGCTGACATGCCGGATAGCGCGATGAATGGTTCAGGGGCGTACAGCAAGCCCGCGCAAGGCAGCGTCAACACCAGCATCAGCCAGAAGCCCTGGCGCACGTCGTGCGAGATTTCGTCATGCCGGCCGGCGCCGTAGTGTTGCGAAATGGTGGGCGACAAGGCCAGCAGCACGCCCATCAGGGCGATGAAGATGCTGAAGAAAATCGAGGTGCCAAGACCCACCACCGCCAGAGCGCGGGCCGAGTAATGGCCCGCCATCACCGTGTCGATGACGCCGTTGGCCATGGTGGCCAGTTGGCCGATCAGAACCGGCCAGCCCAGGCGAATGATGTCTTTGGCGGTGGACTTGAACATGTGGTTTAGGTCAGGCGCGTAGCTGCGCGAACCCGCGGTTTGCGAAAGCGCGATCGACTGCCGCCCAAGCGGCCGCGAAGCAAGCGAGCGCGGTGCGGGCGGGGTGGAATCAAATCAGGCGCTTGATCATGGCGAGCGTCGAGCTGTCGGCCGCCGCCGGCGCGGCGCCGCCCGCGAAAGCCGGCAGCAGACTCTTGGCGATCGCCTTGCCCAGTTCCACCCCCATCTGGTCGAAACTGTTGATGTTCCACACGATGCCCTGCACGAAAACCTTGTGCTCGTAAAGCGCGATCAGGGCGCCCAGGGTATGCGCGGTGAGTTCCTGCAAGACGATGGTGGTCGAGGGCGCACTGCCGGGAGAGTCTTTTTCCGGATGGCCGGGTGTGGTCACGCCGTGGGTGAGCGCGGCGGCCTGCGCCAGCGCGGAGGCCAGCAGGATGTGCTGGAAAGGTTGAGGCGCTGTCGGGCGCCGGACCAGCACGAAATCGATCGGCACCAAGTGCGTGCCCTGATGCAGCAACTGGTGAAACGAGTGCTGGCTGTTGGCGCCGACATTGCCGAACAGCACCGGCGCGGTCGCATAGTCAACCGCACGTCCGTCGCGGTCGGCGCGCTTGCCATTCGACTCCATCTCCAGTTGCTGCAGGTAGTCCGGCAGCAAGTCAAGGCGGCGTGCATAGGGCAAAACCACATGGGATTGCGCGCCCCAGAAATTGGTGTACCAGATGCCGATGAGCGCCAGCAGGACCGGCGCGTTGCGCTCCAGCGGTGCCTCCAGAAAATGCCGGTCCACCACACTCGCACCGGCCAGAAAATCGGCGAACGCTTGCGGACCCAGTGCGATCATGGTCGATAATCCGACCGCTGACCACACCGAATAGCGGCCGCCGACCGCTTCGGCCAGCGGCAGGATATTGGCTTCGCCGATGCCAAAGGCGCGCGCCGCGGCTACGTTGTTGCTGACGGCGATCAGATGTTGTTCAAGCCTGGGGCCGAGCGCTTGTGCCAGCCACGCGCGCGCCGCTTCCGCGTTGGTGAGCGTCTCGATGGTGGTGAAGGTCTTCGAGATCACGATCACCAGCGTGCTTTCCGGCTTGCAATCGGCAATGGCATCGGCCAGGTCGTCGGGATCCACATTGGCCACGAAGTGCACCCGCGGTCCGTTGGCCACCGGGCGCAAGGCATCGAGCAGCAGGCGCGGGCCGAAGTCCGAGCCGCCGATGCCGATGTGAATGACGTCGGTGATCGGCAAGCCGGTAGCGCCGCGCCAGGCACCGGCACGCAGGTCGCGCGCGATCTCGCCCATGCGCGAGAGCACGTCACGCGCCTGCTCGCGTACCGCCAGTGCGACCGCACCGCTGCCGTGGCCGCGCAATGCCACATGCAGGACTGCGCGCCCCTCGGTGGTGTTGATGGCTTCACCGGCGAACATGCGGGTGCGCCATTGTTCCAGGTTGCGTGAGCGGGCCAGCGCCAGCAGCAGGTCGCGGGTTTCAAGCGTGGCGCGATGGCGCGAGAAATCCAGCAGCAGGGGGCCGGCCTCGATCGCAAATGCATCGAAGCGGTCGGGGGTGGCGGCGAACAACTCGCGTACACCAAGGTTTTGTATGCGCTGCCGGTGTGCCAGCAGTGCTTGCCATTGCGCCGATTGGATCAGGGGCGTCATTTGGTCCTCCGGTAAAGGCGAAAACGTTCGTTGCGGTCACCGGGACGGTTGCCCTCCCAGATCAGGCGCAGGCCAGGCTCGGCGCGCGTCGCGTCGCCACGCGAGCCCTGGACTAAGAGCCATGCGCAATTGTCCCGCACGCGGGCGAATTCGAGCCCGCCAAAGTAGGCGAAGGAGGCGCGTTCGGCCAAGCCCAGGGTGCGGGTGGCGACGCAGTTACGCAGGTTGCCGGCGCCGCTGCCGATTGCCGCCTTGAGCCCGATGGCGACCGGCCGGTAGCTGCGGCCATAGTCGATCCACGGCAGCCACAGCGTCATCAGCAAGAGCCAACTGAGCGTCGTGCCATAGCACCAGTGAACGATGCCGCGCAGCGGCGTGCGTTCGCTGCGCGCGATCGCCAGCACCCAGGCCAGGGTCGCGGCCGCGGCGATTGCCACCGCCGGCCAATGGACGGTAGCGACGAAACCGGGCTCCAGGCGGGCGAAGTTGGCGGCAATTCGCTCCGGCCAGCCGACGGCCAGCGCCGCATAGCCCAGCCAGATGAGGGCGGCGCCTAAGGAAAAGCTGATGCGGCCGAACCAGTCGATCAGCGCGGCCTGGCCGCGCCGCATGAAGCTTAAGCCCGGCGCGATCAGGAGCGCCAGCGGCGGCAGCAGTGGCAACAACACCGAATCGTTGGCCAGTGGCGACCAGATCAGAGACGCCAGCACGGCGACCAGCGCCACCAGGGGCAAGCGCTGTACCAACGGTATCGGTTGCACGTCGAGGAACATCGGCGGGCGCCGCTTGGCGATCCACCAGAGCGCCACCGGCCAGGCGGGAAAGGTGAACCACAGCAGGGTCTTGGCGTAGTAACGCCAGGTATCGGCGCCAGCCAGACCAACCTGTGCTGCAAGCCAGGCCGTATGGCCGTCGAGATAGACCGGCACGTTTGCGAGTGACCACAACCATGGCGCGCAAAGCGCCATGCCAGCCAACACGCCAGTGGCGATAGCGCCGAGGCGTAGCCTGCCGATGCCGCCCACGACCATCCAGGCGCATGCAGTCAGGAGCACCGGCAATGCTGCCGTGACGCCGCGAGACAATACGCAAATGGCCAAGCCCCCCGCTGTCAGCGCCGCGGTCTTGAGCAAGCGCTCGGGCAGAGCCAAACCCCACAAAACCAGCGCCCAGCCGGCGAGAAACGCCGGTTCCGCGGCGATTTCATGGGCGCGTGCCAGGAGGCCAAGACAGGCGAGCATCGCAAGCACCGCGAGCCGGCCGGCAGCATTTCCGTCGAGCGCGCGGGCGGCGCGATGCACGCCGATAATCGCAAGCGTTATCCAGAGCGCGGTGGCAAGGCGTGCCGCATCATGTGCCTGCAACACGCTGCCGAAAGCCTTGATGAAGAGCGCAGCCAGCCAGAATGCCAGCGGTCCTTCATCGGCCACCAATTGGCCGGCGACATTGGGTACCAGCCAGTCGAGCGCCTGGCCGCCGGCCATGGTCCAGGCGATGCCGAAACCGATGGCGTCGTCGGCTTTCCATGGGTCATGACCGACCAAGCCCAGCAACACGTAGAGCAACACCAGGCCCCAGAACCAGGGCGAAGGCAGTGGCACCGGCACGCGCAGGTGCGAAAGGGACGCGGGGCGGGCGAGTTGCATCAAAAGTGGCGCTTGGTTGCGGGCAACAAAAAAGGCAGCCGAGGCTGCCTTTTTTTGCTGCACAGCCGCTTTACGCCGCCTTCTTGGTCGCGTATTTCTGACGGAATTTCTCGACGCGGCCAGCGGTATCGACGATCCGCTGTTTGCCGGTGTAGAAGGGGTGGCAGTTGGCGCATACCTCGACGCCGAGCGGCTTGACCACGGTCGAGCGGGTGGTGAACTTGTTGGCGCAGGACGAACAAGTGACTTCTACGTCCTGATAATTTGGGTGAATGCCGGCTTTCATGGTTGCCTTGTGAGTGTTCGCGGTCTCCTGCGGCCCGGCTGATTGGAGTCGGACAAAAGCGAGGTTTCGCGAAGGTTGGTAAGCCTTCAAGTATATCTCGAACCATGCTCCAGCGCAAAGATTCCTGTGCTGGAGCGAAGCGAGTGCCGCCGGGCGGGGTAAGCCCGGCGGCTCGCAACGCGGTATATTGCAACACCACCACCAACTTGGAACTCACTGCCATGGATCAAGCCGCATTTTTGGCCGCCCTCGCCCGGGACGGCTATTCCGAGATCAGCACCAGGACGCAGGCGCCTCTGCATGCGAACCCGCCGCATTCGCATCCCTTCAGCGCGCGCGGATTGATAACCAGCGGTGAGATGACCCTGCGCTATGAAGGCAAGACGCAAGTCTGCAAGGCAGGTGACACCTTTGCCATGCAGGCTGGTTGTGAACACGGTGAAACCTTCGGTCCGGAAGGGGCGACTTACGTGGTAGGGCGCCGACAATAGTCGCAGGCTGCGACAGCAGCCAAAGCACCGCGGGCGGTAAGTGCAAACGGCAAAGCGCAAAGCGCCGTGCCAGAAAGAAAACGCCAAGGCCCGGTGAAATGGGCGGCAGGCATGCCCGCTTTGCCCGCCACTGGGTCTCCAAGGGGTCTCCAAGGGGTCTCCAAGCGGGAGCCGCGAGGCAGACAACGCGAGGCAGACAACGCAAGGCAGGCAACGCGAGGCAGGCAACGCGAGGCAGGCAACACGAGCTTGCGAGGCTATGCAAGGCACCAACGGCCGAATGGAGCGTCATCAACGATGACGCTCCAATGAGGACAGGTAGAACGTCATGCACCCGCAGGGCGCATGGTCGGTCTACCCTTTTTTCATCGAGTCGAAGAACTCGCCGTTGTTCTTGGTGGCGCGCATCTTGTCGAGCATGAACTCCATCGCTTCGGTTTCATCCATGTTGTAGAGGAATTTGCGCAGGATCCACACCTTCTGCAACTGGTCCGGCGGCAGCAGCAATTCCTCGCGCCGGGTACCTGACTTGTTGATCATGATCGAGGGGTAGACGCGCTTTTCGGCCATGCGCCGGTCCATGTGCAGTTCCATGTTGCCGGTGCCCTTGAACTCTTCGTAGATGACGTCATCCATGCGGCTGCCGGTATCGATCAGCGCAGTGGCGATGATGGTCAGCGAACCGCCTTCCTCGACATTGCGCGCGGCGCCGAAAAAGCGTTTGGGCTTCTGCAGGGCATTGGCGTCGACGCCGCCGGTCAACACCTTGCCGGAAGAAGGCTGCACTGTGTTGTAGGCGCGCGCCAGGCGAGTGATCGAATCAAGCAGGATCACCACATCCTTCTTGTGTTCAACCAGGCGCTTGGCCTTTTCGATCACCATGTCGGCCACCTGCACGTGGCGAATCGCCGGTTCGTCAAAGGTCGAAGCCACTACCTCGCCGCGCACCGTGCGCTGCATGTCGGTGACTTCCTCCGGGCGCTCGTCGATCAACAGCACGATCAGGATCACGTCCGGATGGTTCGAGGTGATCGCATGCGCGATGTGCTGCAGAATCACGGTCTTGCCGGCCTTCGGGCTTGCCACCAAGAGGCCGCGCTGGCCAAAACCGATCGGCGCCACGATGTCGATGATGCGCCCGGTGATGTTTTCCTCGGCCTTGATGTCGCGTTCCAGCTTCATCACCCGATCCGGAAACAGCGGCGTCAGGTTCTCGAACAGGATCTTGTTCTTCGAATTCTCGGGGGCATCACCGTTGACGCGGTCGACCTTGACCAAGGCGAAGTAGCGCTCGCCGTCTTTCGGGGTGCGAATCTCGCCCTCGATCGAGTCCCCGGTATGCAGGTTGAAGCGGCGCACCTGTGAAGGGCTGATGTAAATGTCGTCGGTACCCGCCAGGTAGGAGGTATCGGGTGAGCGCAGGAAGCCGAAGCCGTCGGGAAGCACCTCAAGGGTGCCATCACCGAAAATCGGCTCGCCGCGTTTCGCTTTCGCCTTGAGGATCGCGAAGATCAACTCATGGGTGCGCATGCGGTTGGCGTTGTCGATTTCGAGGCCGACGGCCATCTCGACTAATTGTGTGACGTGGAGGTTTTTGAGTTCTGAGAAATGCATGGGATGCGGGAGTCAGTTCCTGCGCATGTGCGCGAGCAACAGCCGTGGCTGCCGCGGAACATCAGGTGGGAATACTGCGGGAAGGCTGCGGGGATGAAGCAAAAAAACAAAAGCCGGGACTTGCCTGGTGATACTGGATGTTTTCGGATGTCGCTGCGTCGGGTGTTGCCGCTGATCACATTCAGCGCTTTTCTCAAAGCGCGAACGGTATAAGACGAGAAAAGCTTACTGGCAACCAGGCGCCATGTCAATCAATCGTTGCCTAAAAACAACAAAAGCCTGCCGTGCCGTGCACCGCAGGCATCTTCAACGCCAACTCGGGCCTCAAAGGTGGCTGTCGAGAAACGCGGTCAATTGTGATTTCGACATGGCGCCGACCTTGGTCGCCACCACTTGCCCGCCCTTGAACAACATCAGGGTCGGAATGCCGCGGATATTGTGCTTGGCCGGCACCTCCTGATTGGCGTCGACGTCCATCTTCG
Organism: Burkholderiales bacterium; assembly: GCA_043786185.1. GTDB lineage: Bacteria > Pseudomonadota > Gammaproteobacteria > Burkholderiales > JAEUOS01 > JAEUOS01. The sequence goes on along the minus strand of JAYVWK010000170.1, from coordinate 2,921 downwards.
CGATCTTCAGCTTCCCCGAATAATCCTTGGCCAGCTCCTCGAGTACCGGCGCCACCATTTTGCAGGGGCCGCACCACTCGGCCCAATAGTCGACCAGTACAGGCGCATCAGACTTCAACACATCGGCGTCAAAGCTGGCATCGGTGACATGGGAAATATTGGCGCTCATGAAAACTCCGGGTGGCGGTGGGATTGGTCGGATAATGCTAACAAAAAGTGGGGACCTGCGTTGTCGGGCTCCCGATTTCGATTCATATGGGGTACGGTGCTCCGATTTCAAGCTCCTGCTTTCGCGTTCTTCCCGTAACCCTTGCCTACCAGGTTCATTCCGTTCGCGCCATGCCGACTCTAAGCCTTTGTCCATCCGGCACAGACCCGCTGGAGCACGCCGCCGACCTCATGGTCGCTGCCACCAACGCGCCCGACTTGAGCGATTGGCTGGTGCTTGTGCCCACGCAGAACAGCGCGCCTGCGCTGCGCGCAGCCCTCGGCCGCAGCGGCGCGGCACGCGGCTTTGCGACCATCGTGCCGCCGCGCATCAGCACTCTTGCCGCATTGATCGAAGGCGTCGATCCAGTGGAAAAGGTGGTGCCACCGGCGCGCCGGCTGGCGGATTTGCAGCGGGTGCTGGCTGCGCGCGGCTGGTTCGACGGCGCGCCACGATGGGATGTCTGTCGCGCCATACTCGCGCTGGCCGATGAGTTGTCGATGCGCCTGCCAGAGCCGTCAGACGAGACCGGCTTTCTGCGCCTGATCGAGGCGCATTACCGCGGCCGCGCGGCGGGTGTTGCTGCGCCTGAGGCGCGCCTGGTGGTCGAAGTCTGGCGCGCGTATGCACGCCCCGCCAGGGGCTCGCCGCTGGACCCTGGCCTGGCGCGCCGCATGTTGCTGCGCATGGCGGCGCAGTCCGTAAGCGGGCCGCTGTTGTGCCTCTCCGCGCGGCCCGCGGCACGCCTGGATGCCGAGGAACAGGCATTCGTGGCGCAGGTCGATGCTCGCTTTGCCGTCACGCTGGTGGCGCCCGCGACGCTTCTGCCCGCGCTGCTGGCGGCTTGGCCGCAGGATCCGCAGACATCGGTCGCATCACGCGCCGCCAGCCTTGCCACGGCTGAGCGCACGCTGTTCGAACGGGTGCGCGTGTTGCGTGCGCCGACGCTGGAGGCAGAAGCGCGGGCAGCGGTAAACCAGGTGCGACTCTGGCTTCACGCCGGCAAGCGCGCCATTGCGCTGATCGCGCAGGATCGCGTGGTGGCGCGCCGGGTACGCGCGCTGCTCGAGCGCGAGCAGGTGTTGCTGGCTGACGAAGCCGGCTGGAAGCTCTCCACAACCAGTGCAGCCACTTGCGCGATGCGCTGGGTCGACGCGGTCAGCGGCGGCTTTCATCAGCGCGATCTGCTCGACTGGCTGCGTTCCCCCTTCGTGTTCGCCGATATTGATGCGGCGCAGCGCGCGCGCGCGCTGGCAGTGCTGGAAGCGGCAATCCGCGATCACAACGTGCAGGCCGGCCTGCCAGCCATGCGCCATGCGCTGGAGCGTTCCGCGGCACCCGATACAGTCGCATTGCGGCTGCTCGCGCGCGTTGAAGCGACTGCGCGCCCCTGGACTCGTCGCAGCGCGTCGCTCGATGAGTGGTTCGCGCTGCTGCTCGATTCGCTCAAGGCATTGGGCGCGGCCGATGCGCTGGCGGCGGATGCCGCCGGCGTGCGGCTGCTGAATGTGGCACGCAACCTGGGCGATCAACTCGGTGCCGGCGCCGCTCAGCCGCTATCGGCCTGGCGTGAGTTTTTCGTTTCCGAGCTGGAAGCCGCGGTGTTCCGCGACAGCGCGATTGAAAGCCCGGTCGTCATGACGTCTATCGAGCGCGCGCAACTGCGCCGTTTCGACGGTGTGCTGCTGCTGGGTGCCGGCGCCTCCCATCTCGGTGCCGAACGCGAGCCGGGGCCGCTATTGGCGGCCAGGTTGCGCTTGCAGCTACGGTTGGCCACGGCGGAAGAGCGCGCCACAGACCTGCGGGATGCGCTTGGCGTTCTGATCGCCCACAGCGCCGACTTTTGCGCCACCTGGCAATCCGGCAGCGCGGACGAACCGCAGCCGCTGTCGCAATACTTTGTGCGTCTGGATGCACTTGCACGCGCCGCCGGCCATCCTGGCCTGATTCAGGCAGCGGTGGCAGCGCCCGCGTTCGGCGCAGCCGAAAGCCTGGCACACATGCCGGCGCCGCGCGCACCCGAACTGCGGCCGGCGAGCGTTTCGGTCAGTGCCTATGCGAGCCTTGTGGCCTGCCCCTATCAATTCTTCGCGCGCCACATGCTGGGCTTGAACCAGACCGATGAAGTGCGCGAGGAATTCGAAAAGAGCGATTACGGCCAGTGGGTGCATGCCTTGCTCAATCGCCTGCACGCACGTTTTCCGCTGTTCACCGGCTTGGCGCGTGACGTCATCGCCACCGAATTCAACCGTTTGGCCGACCAGGTGTTCGCACCGGCGATCGAGTTCAATTTTTTGAGCCTGGGCTGGAAGCAGCGCTGGGTAGCGCTCACCGATGCGTACATCAGCTGGCAACTGGACCGCGAGGCCGCCGGCTGGGTTTGGCAGGATGGCGAAGTGCTGGCGGAAATGCCGTTCGCGCTGGCAAGCGGTGCGCGCATCCACTTGCGCGGCCGGCTCGATCGCATCGATGCGCACGGCAGCGATGGCGCCATCGAGATCCTCGACTACAAGACCCAGGATGCCGCCGCCCTCAAGCGACGCGTGGCGGAAGCCGGCGAAGACGTGCAGCTGGCAGCCTATCGCCTCTTGCACCCGGCCGGGGCACTTGCCCAGGCGGCGTTTGTCGCCGTAGACGGCGCACAAATCGACGTGGTGCCCGCCAACCCGCAGCACCGTGCCGAGGACGAACGCCGCCGGCTGGTGGCACTCTT
>JAYVWK010000169.1:0-3360 GCA_043786185.1 Burkholderiales bacterium | reverse complement strand
ACGCCGCGATTCTGCACACGACCGGCGTTCTTGGCGAAGCGTTCGTCGCTGACCAAGTGTTTGCAGCCGGCCGCGTCGCAGAATTTGGAGAACAGGTTGTCGTTGCCGCAGGCCAGGATGACGCTGCCGTCCTGGGTCGGGAACACCTGGTAGGGCACGATGCTCGGATGGGTGTTGCCGATGCGGCCCGGCGCCTCACCGGTTGTCAGATAGGTCATGCCCTGGATCGACAGGAAGGCCATCGAGGTGTCGAGCAACGCCAGATCGAGGTGCTGACCGAGACCGGTGTGGGCGCGGTGCGCCAGTGCGGCGCACACCGCCACCGAGGCATACATGCCGGTGAGGATATCGATGATCGGGATGCCCACGCGCATCGGGCCGGCACCGGGCACCCCGTCTGGTTCGCCGGTCACGCTCATCAGGCCGCTCAAGCCCTGCGCCATGAAGTCATAGCCGGGCCGCTCGGCCCAGGGGCCGGTCTGGCCGAAGCCGGTGACCGAGCAGTAGATGATGTTCGGGTTCACCGCCTTGATGTCTTCGTAGCCCAGGCCGTAACGCGCCAGATCGCCCACCTTGTAGTTCTCGATCACCACATCGCAGGTCTTCGCCAGTTCCCGCAGCATCGCTTGCGCTTCCGGGTGCGAGAGGTTGGCGGTGATCGACTTCTTGCCGCGATTGGCGGCCAGGTAGTAGGAGGATTCGCTGGTGGGCTTGCCCTCGGCATCCTTCAACCACGGCGGGCCGAAGGCGCGCGAATCGTCACCCTTGCCGGGGCGCTCCACCTTGATGACTTCGGCGCCCATGTCGGCAAGATTCTGCCCGGCCCAGGGACCGGCGAGAACGCGGGAAAGGTCGAGAACGCGAATATGCGAGAGCGGGCCGGGCATGGTGTCTTTCAGGAATTACGGAAATTCGGGTTTGGTCTTGGCCAGGAAAGCGCGCACGCCTTCACGGTAATCGGCACTGTCGAAAAACGCGAAGTGCTGGCGGATCTCGTCTTCAGTCAAGGGCTGTTGCACTGGCGACAGGCGGCTGATCCAGCGCTTGTTGGCGCGCGCCGCCATCGGGCTGCCTGCGGCGATGCGGGCGGCGGCAGCGTAGGCTTCGTCCGCCACGTGGTCGTCGGGTACCACGCGCGTTAGAAGGCCCTTGGCGTATGCCTCGTCCGCGCCGAACACGCGCCCTTCGAGCAGGATTTCGGCGGCCACCGCACGCCCTACCAGACCCAGCATGGCTGTAAGTTCGCTGTGCGCCAGTGGGAAGCCCAGCTTGTTGATCGGCACGCCAAAACGCGACGAAGTAGCGGCGATACGCAGATCGCAGGAGCAGGCGATCTCAAGGCCGCCACCGACGCAGGCGCCTTCGATCAGGGCGACGCTGGGAATCGGGCATTCGGCGATGGCCACGATCGCGCCCTTGACCGTTTCCTCATGGTAGCGGGTGCCTTGCTCGATATTCGAGCGCACGGTGGTGAATTCGGAGATGTCGGCGCCGGCTGCGAAGTTGCCGCCGCTGCCGCGCAGCACGATCGCGCGCACCGACTTGCTCGCAGCCAGTTCGACGAAGGCCAGCCGCAAGGCTTCCCAGGCTGCCACCGACAGCGCGTTGAGTTTGCCTCCGGTGGCGATGAGAACGGTGGCGATGCGGCCGTCGACCCGCGTCGCTACCGGCGTTTTTTGGCTCATCAAAGGTCGATCTTGGCGCCCGAGGCCTTGACCACCACCGCCCATTTTTCGATCTCGGCACGAACGAACTTGCCGAAGTCGGCCGGCGTATTTCCACCAGGTTCCGCCCCCTGATTGAACCAGAATTCCTTGATCCCGGGCTCCTGCATCACCTTTGCCACTTCCTGCTGGACGCGCGTGATGATCTCGGGCGGCGTGCTCTTGACCGCCCACAACGCATACCAGGTAGTGGCCTGGTAGCCCTTGATACCCGATTCTTCCATGGTCGGAATATTGGGAAACGCCGGCACCCGCTTGGCCGAGGTCACCGCCAGAGCCTTCAACTTGCCGCCCTTGATTTGCGCTGCGGATGTGCCCATGCCGTCGAAGGCAAAATCCACCGACCCGGCCAGCAAGTCCTGCATCATCGGGCCGGCGCCACGATACGGAATGTGGGTCATGAACGTCCTGGTCATCTGCTTGAACAGTTCGACCGTAAGATGATGCGAGGTGCCGTTGCCGGCTGAGCCGAAGTTGAGCTTGCCCGGATTCTTGCGGGCGAATGCCAGAAAATCGGCCAGGGTGTTGATCTCGGTGTATTTTGGATGCACGACCACCACATTGGGAATATAGGCCAGCACCGTGATCGGCATGAAATCGCGCTCGATGTTGTACGGCAGGCGCGTGTACAGCGACTCGGCGATGGTGTGGTGCACCGCACCGCAAAAAAGCGTGTAGCCGTCCGGCGCCGCCCTGGCCGCCGCTGTAGCGCCCACGGTGCCGCCGGCGCCACCCAGGTTTTCGATCGTGAACTGTTGCCCCAGTATCTGCGCGAGCCGCGCCGCCACCGGCCGCAAAAAAACGTCAGTACCGCCGCCGGCCGGAAACGGATTGATCACGCGCACCGGTTTGGTGGGCCAGGTGCTCTGCCCGAAAACGGCACCAGTGGCCGCAAGCGCGCCCGCTAGAGCGGCGCCCTTGACGAAATCACGACGTGAAAGCATGAAACCCTTCTCCAGACGTTGTTGTGGATATCAAGCAAAAAAGGTGAGCGCCTGCCACCGCGGTGCGCCGCGAGCGCGCGATTCTAACGCTTCGCGGCCGCTTCCTCGCGCATGCGTGTGGCGATTCGTGCCAGCCGCGACAAGCGCGGCCCGGCGGCCACAACCCCTTCAGCATCGAAGCGATTGATATTGGCCTCGATCTCTTCAAGATCGTAGTAATAATTGACCATCAAACCGAACGACTGCGCAAGCCCGCGCTCGGAACCATCGGCTAGCCACTGCAGCCGCTCGGCACGCGCGCCATTGCCAAGGTGAAAGCGCGCCACCGAGTCAAGCGGCGCTGCCGGCCCGACACCAGGCCGGCCCGATGGCGCCTGCTTGGCCTCGGTGAGGTACAGCGCGGCCAAGCTCATCAGCGGCGCCCGCAGCGCACCTGCCAGGGCACTGTCCTGATGCCATAAGGGATTGGCCAACGCCTCGCTCAAGGGCACAGGCACATGCAGGGCCGCCTTGAGCCAGGCGGCAAAGCCCGGCATCGGCGACAGGGTCGAAAAATGCTGCAGCCTTGGAAAGTCGCGCTGCAAATCCTCGACCACCCGCTTCAACAGGAAGTTGCCGAACGAAATGCCGCGCAAACCAGCTTGCGTGCTGGAGATCGAATAAAACATCGCGGCCCTGGCGCGCCGGGTATC
>JAYVWK010000168.1:0-6728 GCA_043786185.1 Burkholderiales bacterium | reverse complement strand
CGGTGTGGCCGCTGAATCAGCGCAGGAGCACAGCCCGCGCATTGCCGAGATTCCTTTCGACTCGGCGCACAAGTTCATGGCGACCTTTCACCACGATGGCAGGCAGGTGCGCATGTGCGTAAAAGGCGCGCCCGATGTCTTGCTGCTGCGCGCGGATTCCTACCTCGCCGCTGACGCCGTGCTGCCGCTGACTGAAGCGGCACGCAGCGCATTCATCGCTGAGAACGGGGCACTGGCCGGCCGGGCGATGCGGGTGATGGCGCTTGCGGGGCGCGACATTCCCGCCGAGAACTTTGACCCCTCAGGCGACCTGATGGTCTGGGCGGACAAGCTGCTACTGATCGGGCTGGTGGGCATCATCGACCCCCCGCGGCCCGAAGCGCGCGATGCAATCGCCTTGTGCGGGCAAGCGGGCATCACAGTCAAGATGATCACCGGCGATCACAGCCTCACGGCTGCCGCGATCGCCCACGAGTTGGGTCTGAAAGGGGCGGTGCTTACCGGTGCCGAGCTCGACCGGATCGAGGTCGCTGAGCTCTCCATACGCATTGAAGACACGGCCGTGTTCGCCCGCGTGGCGCCGGAACACAAGGTCAAGATCGTGCAGGCGCTGAAATCCCGCGGCCACGTCGTGGCCATGACGGGCGACGGCGTCAACGATGCGCCCGCGCTGAAGAACGCCGATATCGGCGTGGCCATGGGCATTGCCGGCACCGAGGTCACCAAGGAGGCAGCCACGATGGTGCTGACCGACGACAACTTCGCCACCATCGTCGAAGCGGTCAAGGAAGGCCGCACCATCTACGACAACATCGTCAAGTTCGTTCGTTTCCAGGTGTCCACCAGCATCGGCGCTATCATCACTGTGCTGGGCGCGCAGGTGCTGGGGCTTCCGATGCCGTTCACGGCACTGCACATCCTGTGGATCGCCATCATCATGGACGGGCCACCGGCCATGACCCTGGGCCTGGAGCCAGCGCGCGAAGGCATCATGCAGGAACCCCCGCGTCGCGCCGACGCCAGATTCCTTTCGCTGGGGCGCCTGTCTCGTTTGGCGATGTACGGGCTGACCATGGCTGTGGGCACGCTTGTTCTGCTTGATCAAGCCCGGCCAAACGGTCCTACCTACGCGGCTACGCTGGCGTTCACCACGTTTGTGCTGTTCCAGCTGTTCAACGTCTTCAACGCCCGCATCGAGCATGCATCTGCGTTCAATCGACAGATTTTCAACAACGCAAAGCTTTGGGCTGCACTCTCCGTGGTTCTGGGTTTGCAGGTGTTGGTGGTGCATTGGTCGCCCGCACAGAACATCTTTCACACCACTGCGCTGTCAGCGCAGGACTGGGCCTTGGCCTTTGCGGTCGCCTCATCCATCCTGCTGCTCAATGAAGGCCGAAAGTGGCTGCTCAAACTCTTTCGTGCTCAAAGAAACCGCCCAATATGAACCCGCAAACGCCGAATTCTGAACGCGATCCATATCAAGATCGTGTTGGCCACCGCCTTCATGGCCGTGGCGCGCAAGGTCATCGTGCTGGACTACAAGGAAGTCAGTTGCGATTGCGTTTTCGCAAGCGCTGCCTTGATGCTTGCACTGGCAGTGGCCGATTGGATCGCAGTCGTAAAGAACACGTCGATCGAGAGCCACGGTAAACTGCGATCGATGAATGCGCCGATGCCCATCAAAGTACTTGTCGCCATCGACGGCTCTGAAGCGTCGTTGAACGCTGCACAGCATGCGATGCGATTGCACGCCCTGGGCTTGCAGTGCAGCTTCGTGTTGGCAACAGTTCAGGAGCTCACCTACAACATCGAATTGATGCTGGCTCCAAGTACCGATGTGCTGGAACGCCTGACTGGAGCCGTCGGCGAGCGCGCGCTGGGGCCAGCCCGTTTGCTATTTGACTCAGCGGGCATCGGCTACGAAGTCGACATCAGTTCGGGCGATCCGGCACCGGCACTGCTCGCTATCGCAGCGCGATTCGGATGCGAGTTGATCGTCATGGGCGCCAGGGGCCAAGGCGCATGGCGCAGTGCGCTGCTCGGGTCGGTGTCGCGGGCCGTGCTGCAGGCATCGCCACTGCCCGTAACGATCGTTCAGTTCAACGCCGATCAGCTTTGAGCCCTTGCATTGAAATCTGAGGAGATCACCCATGCGCATTCTCATTCCTGTCGACGGCAGTAGCTTCAGCAAATCTGCGGTCGACTTCGTCGCATCTCGCACCACCTCGATGCAGCATCAACCCGACGTCGAATTGCTCAACGTCCAGTACCCGGTGTCCGCACGGGTTGGACGTGCGGCAGGCAAGGAACTCGTTGAGTCGTACCAGAAATCCGAGGCGAACAAGATCTTCAAGCCTTGTTTGGCCACATTCAAGCGCTCCGGATCGATTGCGTGGACCAAGTACGTTGTCGGCAGTCCGGGTTCGGCCGTCGGCAAGATAGCGGCCGACGACGCTTCCGACCTGATCGTGATGGGTTCGCACGGCCACACCGGTTTCCGCAGCGTGTTGTTTGGCTCTGTGACCAATGCTGCGTTGGCAGCCTGCACCACGCCGCTACTGGTCCTGCGCGACGAAACTTTCCCGAAGAAGGCCTCGTTGCGAATCGGAATCGCCCTTGATGGCAGCAAGTACGGCATCGCAGCAGCCAGATTCGTGGCCAAGCACCGTGACCTGTTTGGCGTCGCGCCGGCAGTAACCCTCATGCATGTGGTGCCTGACCTGCTGAATCTGGTTGGGCCGGGTTACTTTGGTGGACGGCCGCTGCGCGCCGTTAGGCCTGAGCAAGTCGAGGCGATGCAGGGTGCGGCGTTTGAGCAGGCCGTGGCCGTTCCGAAGAAGGTGCTCGAAGCGGCTGGCCTGCAGGTCAACGAAGTGCGCTTGACGGGAAACAGTCCCGGCGATGAGATCGCGGCCTACGTCAAAACGAACAAGCTCGAGATCCTCGCGCTGGGTTCGCACGGCGACGGTGCATTGCTCTCAACGGTTCTTGGATCGGTCGCCACCCGCGTCGCGGCCAAATGTCACATCGCGCTGCTCTTCATCCGGGAGAAGTAGTCGATCGGCGAATCGATGCCTGTGGTGCGTGGCGATGACCAGCGCGACATTAACCTACATCGAAGTGTAGGAACGGGTGAGCCGCATCGGGGCGACAAAGCATGCTCCTCGACATTGCATCGGACGTAGCCACGCTGAGTCTCATTGTTGTTTGCGCCTGAGCAGTGGCCGGTCAATGAAGCCCTGTCGCTGGCGGCTGTGGCCGATGACATCGCTTTCATTCAATACACTTCGGGCCGCACCGGCGATCCGAAGGGGATAGTGCTCTCGCACGCCAATCTGCCGGCAAGCCTGTATTTCGGCAACCCGCTGGTGGTGCTGTCGCCGCTCGCATTCCTCGCCCGTCCCGAGCGCTGGTTGTGGGCGATTCACCGCCACCGCGGCACGCTTACCGCAGCGCCGAATTTCGCCTACGAACTGTGCCTGAAAAGAACCAACCACGAGCAGCTCGAAGGCTTGGACCTGTCCAGCATGCGGTTCATGGCGAACCGCGCCGAGCCGGTCAGCGCCGCCGCCATCGAGCGCTTCGCGCCGCGCTTAGGGTGGCGATCGGCGCGCCGATACCGCCGCCGGCGGGCGCGCCGGACGCGTTTGCCGCTGCGGCGAGTCTGCGCGACCTGGCGCGGGCCGAGATCCTGCGCCATTGCGGCGAACCGGCGAGGTGACGTGCCAACGGATACGCCACCGCAGGCCCAACCATAGTGGACGCGGACACACCGACTGGCAGTGCAAGAGCTTTGGCTGGCTGCATCGTGATCTCAGGAGGCGAACAGCGCGAGCCCCAGCCCGGCACCCACGGCCATCGCCGCGATCGCGGGAAGGCAGCGCCGAAACAGCGCAGCGCCGCCGACGGCACGCACCACCCCCAGTTTGAACACCGCGTTGGCCAACACCGCCAGCACGATGGCGATTGCGGCTTGCGCGGAAGTCAGGCTGCCAAGCCCGTACAGGCGCAGGGTCGACAGCGTGATGGCGTCGACGTCGGTGAGTCCGCTCGCCAGCGCGGCCACGTACACGCCTTTGCTCCCGAGGAGCGCGTCGAGCCAGGCGACCAGCAGCAGCACGCCCGCGTACAGGAGCGCGAAGCCCAGCGCACTGCGCAGCTCGGTTGGATTGCCGATCGGCGGCATCGTCAGCTCCTGCGCCGCGGCATTGCGCCGCTGTCCGATGGCGAACGCTGCGGCCCCGGCGGCGAGCGCTACCGTGAGCACGGGCGCCAGCACGCCGAGAGTTCCCGGCGCCGTGATCGTCGCGAGCACCGCAACACGGACGAGGAGCACGAGATTCGCCGTGACGATCACGGCACCGGCGAGTCCGGTGAATTCGCTTCCGCTGCGCGCGTAGCGCGAATAGGCGAGCGTGGTCGCGGTACTCGACACCAGGCCACCGAAAAGGCCGAGCAGCATCGCGCCATGCTCGCGGCCGACGACGCGCAGCGCGACGTACCCGGCGAGCGACACGCCGCTGATGAGCACCACCATCATCCAGATATGGCGCGCATTGAGTGCGGCGTAGGGACCAAAGCTGCGGTCGGGCAGCAGCGGCAGCACGACGAAGGCGACCACTGCGAGCTGCAGAATGGAAACCAGGTCGCGCCGCTCCAGCTTGCGCGCGACGCCGCCGAGCTCGGCCTTGAAGTAGAGCAGGACCGTAGTGAGAATGCCGAGGATCACCGCGAGGCGCGCAAACCCCGCCAGGGTCATGGCGCCGAGCAGGTAGCAGCCGATCACCGCCGCGATTGTGGTCGTGCCCGGATCCGATTCGTGAAACGTCTCGTGATGGTGGTAGTAGGCGGCGATCATCATGAGCGAGACCGCCCCAAGACCGACAGCGACGATGGACGGCGCAGCGAAGGTTTCGGCGAGCGCCGCCGCCATGGCGCCGGCAAGCGCGACCAGTGCGCAGGTGCGCAGGCCGGCCTTCGCCGTAGGATTGCGCTCGCGCTCCAGGCCGATGAGCAGGCCAATGCCGAGCGCCGTCAGGTACAGCGGCAGGCGCTCCAGTCCCTCTCCGGCGAGCCAGTCGAGGTTCATCGCTCAGTGCAGTCCCTGGGTGGGTGCACACTTGAGGAGCAGCGGATTGGCTCGCCGTTCATTTATTGAGCGTCTGGTGCTTCTGGTTTTCCACGGCAGGCAGGCTCATTCGAGCGCCGCCTTTTCACCATACTCCGGGACACTTACCGCCCAGCCGAAGGTTTCCTCGATGCGCCGGCGCATTTCGTCGGCGGCTGCGGGCTCGCCGTGGGTGATGAAGGTGCGCCTGGGCGCGCGCTTGAAGCCGCGCAGCCAGTCGAGGATCTCGCTGTAGTCGGCATGCGCTGACATGCTGTCCATCTTCACCACTTCGGCGCGCACTGGCACATAGCTGCCGTGGATTTTGATCTCCGTCGCACCTGCGGCAAGCGCCGCGCCGCGCGTGCCGGCCGCCTGGAATCCGGGCAGCACGATCATGTTGCGCGCGTCCGGCGCGAACGCCTTGAGGTGGTGCACCACGCGGCCGCCGGTCGCCATGCCGCTCGCCGAGACGATGATCATCGGCCCGCCGCGGCCATTGAGTGCACGGGATTGGTTGGCCGTGTTCACCATTTGCGCGACGGCGCACGCCGCCTCGCATTCCTCCTCGGTGAGACGGTGCTCGGCCCGGTACTCGTGGTAGAGCCGCGTCGCGTTGATTGCCATGGGGCTGTTCAGGTACACCGGAACATCAGGAATTGCTTGCCGCGCCTTCAGGCGCGAGATGAAATAGAGCAAGGTCTGGGCGCGTCCCACAGCGAAGGCCGGCATGATTACCACGCCGCCCCGCGCGAGTGCGCGGTTTAGATGGCTGCCAAGCGTCTCTTCGGCATCGGCCTGGTCGTGCCGGCGGTTGCCATAAGTAGACTCCACTACCAGGTAATCCGCCTCCTCGATCCGGACGGGCGGGTGCATGATCGGGTCGTGCATCCGGCCAAGATCGCCCGAGAATACGACCTTGATTCCGCCGCTGCGCAGCGTGGCAATCGAGGCGCCGAGAATGTGTCCCGCAGGTTGCAGCGTAAGGCGCAGCTCGCCGGCAACGACCGTCTCCTCATCATAGGGGACAGGCGAAAAGCGCTTCAGGCTGGCGCGCGCATCGTCTTCGCTATAAAGCGGCAGTGCAGGTTTGTGCTTCGAAAAACTGCGTTTGTTCGCATAACGCGCCTCCTCCTCCTGCAGGTGTCCGGCATCAGGCAGCAAAAGGGCGCACAGATCCCGCGTACCTGGGCTGGAATGTACCGCACCGGCGAATCCCTGTCTGATGAAGCGCGGCAGGTAGCCGCTATGGTCCAGATGCGCATGCGTCAGCACCACCGCGTCGATATCCTGCGGCCGCACCGGCAGCGGCGCCCAGTTGCGCAGGCGCAACGCCTTCAGCCCCTGAAACAGGCCGCAATCCACAAGGACGGACTTGCCGGCCGCCTGAACCAGATACTTCGAGCCGGTCACCGTACCGGTGCCGCCCAAAAACGTAAGCGCAATACTCACTTTTCCACCTTTCCTATTGCTGGGAGCAGCGTTACCTGCGGTGTGGCCTTACGCGAGACCTCGCCCTGTCTTGCGGCCAAACTTCACAGTCGTTTGCCTTAGTGGAATCGATCGGGGCAAGCGGCACGAATGCGATCGTCTGTTGCGGGCATCTCCAAGAAGAAAGGGC
>JAYVWK010000167.1:0-2577 GCA_043786185.1 Burkholderiales bacterium | reverse complement strand
GCCGAGGGTCATGTTTCGGTCACGCCGCTCAAGGTCGACCTGACGCATTACGAACAGGTGGAACATGTCCGCACGTGGCTTGGCGCCTAAGCCGACTGCGTTGAAGGCGGCGGCAACTGCCGCGCCGGCACCTGCGATGCGCGGTGCCCGGGTGCTGCATGAAGGTGACTGGGCCGGCGCGACCGCGCCGCGCCTTGCCTTGCTGCGTCGCCTGCGCGAACAAGGCATCCGCTCCGAGGCGGTTCTGGGAGCGCTCTCGCGCATCCCGCGCGAACGATTCATCGACGAGGCTTTGTGGAGTCGGGCCTACGAAGATACTGCGCTGCCGATTGGCTTCGAGCAGACCATTTCGCAACCCTTCGTGGTCGCGCGCATGATCGAGGCAGTGTTACCTGCTGGCGGGCGCCTGGCGCGCATGCTCGAAGTCGGCACTGGTTGCGGCTATCAGGCGGCGGTGTTGTCGCAAGTGTGCGACGAAGTGTATTCAATCGAGCGCATCAAGAACCTGGTCGAGAAGGCGCGCGCCAATCTGCGCTCCCTGCGCCTGCCCAACGTGCGACTGGCTTTCGGCGATGGTTACGCCGGCCTGCAACAGGCCGCACCGTTCGACGCCATCATCGTGGCCGCTGCGGCGCCGGCAGTCCCTGAAGCCTTGTTGCAGCAATTGAAACGCGGCGGCAAGCTGATCGCGCCGGTCGGCCGCGAGTCGCAACAACTGTTGCTGATCGAGCGTCGCGTGGCCGGGTTCATCGAAACCCGGCTCGATATGGTGCGCTTTGTGCCCATGCTTTCCGGCACCGAGAAATAGAACTGTGGACACTCCATGAAATCGATCGCGCGCCCTGTTTTGTCGTTGATCGTGATGCTAGCCCTTGGCGCATGTTCGTCGCGCCAGAGCGCGCCGGTGATTGAGCGTGCGCCAAGTGCGGCCAGTCCGGCGCCCAAACCAGCGGCAGCGGCGCTGCCGCCGGCGGCTTCTGCCGGCACCTACATGGTCAAGCGTGGCGATACGCTGTACGGCATTGCGCTGGACCATGGCCATGACTACCGCGATATCGCGACGTGGAACAATCTGGCCAATCCGAACCAGATCCAGATAGGTCAGGTGCTGAGGGTCATACCGCCCGCAGCAACGGTGGCCGAATCAGGGGTGGTGGTGCGGCCGATCACCCAGCCTGGCGTGCAGCCGGGCACGCCGCCCGCGACTGCCCCGGGACCGCGCACCGAGCCTTCAGGCGCCAAGAAGCCCTATTCGGACGAAACCCTGGCGCAAATGCAGCGTGAGTCCGGGCGCGGCGCGCCGCCTGTGGCCGCGACCAGGCCGGCCGAAGCGCCTGCAGCCAAACCGGCGGAGGCACCTGCGCCCAAACCGGTCGAGCCAGCCAGGCCTGCCGAGAGCGAAGAAGTGGCGTGGGCCTGGCCGTCCGCTGGGCGGATCATCGGCCAGTTCACCGAAAACGGTGCCAACAAGGGCATCGACCTGGCTGCCAAGGTGGGGGACCCCGTGCTGGCCGCAGGACCGGGACGCGTGGTCTACAGCGGCCAGGGCCTGCGCGGCTATGGGCGCCTGATCATCGTCAAGCACAACAACACCTTTCTCTCGGCTTACGCGCACAACAGCACCCTATTGGTAAAAGAGGGCCAGAACGTGACCCGCGGCCAGAAGATTGCCGAGGCCGGCAGCACCGATTCGGATGTGCCTAAGCTGCATTTCGAAATCCGGCGCCAGGGCAAACCGGTCGACCCGCTCAAGTACCTGCCGGAACAACGTTGATGGCTGAAGTCGCGTGGCTGCCGGCCTACGGCGCGTATCGCTGTGCAAGCGTAGCTCCCAACTACATGCGCTGCGGCCCTGGCGCTCCTTTCCCTTGGCAACGGGAGCCGGCATGAACCCGGTTCTGGTATTCGACATCGAAACCGTGCCAGACATCGCAGGCGTACGCCGCTTGCAGGGCCTGTCAGACGATCTGTCCGACGACGATGTCGCCGAGCTCGCGTTTCACCAGCGCCGCGCGCAGAACGGCAGCGATTTCCTGCCGCTGTATCTGCAGCGGGTGATCGCGATATCCTGTGTGCTGCGTTCCGGCGACAGCTGGAAGGTGTGGAGCATCGGCACCACCGAGGATGCGGAAGGTGCACTGATCCAGCGCTTCTTCGACGGTATCGACAAGTTCACCCCGCAGTTGGTCTCATGGAACGGCCAGGGATTCGATGCCCAGGTGCTGCACTACCGCGGCCTGGTGCACGGTGTGGTCGCGGATCGTTACTGGGACCAGGGTGACGATGATCGCGAATTCAAGTGGAATAACTACATCTCGCGCTATCACCCGCGCCATCTCGATCTGATGGATCTGCTGGCCTTGTACCAGTCGCGTGCCGCGGCGCCGCTCGACGCACTGGCCAAGTTGTGCGGCTTTCCGGGCAAGCTGGGGATGGACGGTGGGGCGGTGTGGGGCGCGTATCGGGCCGGTCGTTTGCGCGAGATTCGCGACTATTGCGAGACCGACGTCGTCAACACCTACCTGGTGTTCCTGCGTTTCCAGAAAATGCGCGGCATCCTGAGCGCCGAGGCCCACG
>JAYVWK010000166.1:0-5673 GCA_043786185.1 Burkholderiales bacterium | reverse complement strand
CGGTGAAAAAAATGGTCGGCGCCGGCGATCACCACCACCGGCAATTCCAGCGGCTCAGCCCAGCGCAACACCCGTTCGAGCGGCACGACATCGTCCTTTTCGCCGTGGATCACGATGCTGTCGCCAGCGATTGCCTCGACCCGGCCGCGCGTGACGGCGGTGCCCACAAACACCATGCGATCGGCCTTGATGCGCTGCGCGACGCGCGAGAGCACCAGTGAGCCGAACGAAAAACCCGCCAGTACCAGCGCCTTGTCGCTCAAGGCGAAGCGCGACCGCAGCGCAAGCGCCACGGCCAGCAGATCATCGGTCTCGCCGCGTCCTTCATCATGGGCCCCGGCGCTCTGGCCGACGCCGCGAAAATTCGGTCGCGCCGCGATATAGCCCAATTCGACCATGGTCTTGGCTATGGTCTGCACGACCTTGTTGTCGAGGGTGCCACCGAACAGTGGATGCGGGTGTGCCACCAACGCCAGTCCGAGCGGCGCCGCCGCCGCCGGCATGTCGATGACAGTCTCGATCGCGCCGGCCGGGCCGGGGATCAGGGTACGTTCGGACCGAAGCATTGCCGAAGATGGGTTTGCGGGGTGAGGTTTTAGATTTTCAGGCGCTCGACGATCTGGCCATTCTGCAGGTGCGACTCGACGATCTCGTCGATATCCTGTTCGTCGACATAGGTGTACCAGACGCCTTCGGGGTAGACCACCACGCACGGGCCTTCCTCGCAGCGATCCAGACAGCCGGCGTTGTTGATGCGGATCCGGCCGGCGCCGGCCAGCCCGAGTTTCTTGATCTTTTTCTTGGCGTAGTCACGCAGATCGGAGGCACCCTTGGTCGCACAGCACGTACGGGCGACACCGGACGCATCGGGTTCGCGCTGGTTGGTGCAGAAGAACACATGACGCTCGTAATAACTCATGGTAGCGGGGCCTGGATTGACGCAATGCGCTAGCGAAGCTTGAGGGACGCGGCCAACCGGCCGGGTCACGCGAACTGAAGGATTGGTTGGGCGTCGGACAATTGCTTTAACGCATCGTGAAGTATATCGGGATCACCGCGCGGGTCGCCGCTGCAAGGTCGACGACACACACGGTCGTCATGCCCATGCCGCTGCGGCCCGGGTTGGGATTGCGGCGGCATCGATCACATCAGCGCTTCTAGCGCTGTTGGGCCGCGCGCGTGTCGCTGGCCAGCGCAAACGGAATGTAGAGCGCCACCAGGAATGGCCAGGCCGCCGAGATCAATTGAGTCAGTCCATTGAAGTTGAGAAAGCGGCCGGGGTTGAATTCCTGCACATTGGCCATGTAGTAAGGGTTGGGTGGCGCAAAGTTCACCACCAGGGTCGAGAACGTGACCGCCATCACGATCAGTGTCAGGCGCATCGGTCGCGGCAGCGCGATGGTGAGCAAAAGCGCCAGGCCGCCGATCACCAGTCCACGCAGGGCGCCCGGCGTCACCCAGGCGAGTGCATGTTCGGGCGGAAACAGGATCGCCTGCGACAGCGCGCGCATGCCACAGGCGAAGGTGACAAAGAAAAACAGCAACAGCAGGCGCGGAGCATCCGGATTGAGCGCGCGCAGCCCGAGCGAGCCCGCCGCGAACAGGCTCGCCGCGGTGACTGCCGACTCGACCCGGCTGAATTCGGCCGGGGTGAACGGGTAGCCCGAAATCGGACCTATGTATGCGAGCAGGCTGCCGTGGCCGAACAGGATGCTTTGCGGGAACAGCAGGGCAAACAGCCACAATCCTGCCAGGATCAGGGAGCGCGCGCGGTCGGGCGTATCGGCGAACCAGCGTCCGAAGGCGCGCGCCAAGTGACCGCGTCCGAACACCCCAATCTCCATTGCGCCCCACAGGGCGCCGGCCATTGCGCCCGCGGTGTTGGTCGCCGCGTCGGCCAGCGAGGGCGTGCGGCTCGGCATGTAGGTTTGCAGCGACTCAAGGGTGCCGCACAGGCATGCGCCGACCACCACTGCAAGCACGATCGCAGCGCCTAAGCGAAGCGCCGGGTAGACCGCCCAGACCACCAGCGCCCCGAGCGGAAAATACGCCGCGGTGTTGAGCCACAGGTCGAACGGCAGGATTGGTTTGGGCCAGGCTTCGGTCCAGGCGAACGGCGAGAAACCACGGTCGCGCCAGCCGGTGAACGGATGCAGGGTGGCGTAGACGATCAGCAATAGGTACACAGTACAGAGTTCGCGCGCCAGCGGCGAACCCTGTTTGCGCGGCATTACGCGCCTCCGGCCCAGTCGAGCACCGCTTCGATCAGGCGGTCGGCCGCACGTGCGAGTGCCGCGGCACCCCCGGCACCGTCCGCCGTGGGCGCCGCTATTTCAATGGCAAATGGGCGCTGGCGCAAGACCTCGCGGCCGGAACTCAAGGTGGCGCGCGCGCGCAGCACCGCGCGGCTGGATTTCTCGCTATCGAAGGTCTGGGCGAATTCATCAAGCTCGATGCGCAGCGCCGGCCCTGTGCCACCGAGCAGCGCCCCGCCCGCCACTAAGCGCTCACGCAGGCGGGCATCGATGAGGATCGGCGGCGGCATCACCCAGCGCGTCTGGCTGTAGGCCATCGGTTGTGCCGGATTGGCATAGCCCAGCCGGTAATGGGCGTTCACGCTGTCGATCCAGCGTGGCGCCACTACTTCGACCGTACCAAGCGCCTTGATGGCCAGGCGTGTCGGCGAGGCTGCGGGAGGGCCGAAATCCCAGACGCCCACCGGCGCCTGCGGCTTCGGGCCGACCGAACAGGCTGCTGCCAGGAAGGCAAACATGCAGCCGGCGATCGCCCGCTGCAACAGCGGATAGCTCTTGCCAGGACCGAAAGTCATTTCGTACCTCCTGCCGGCGCGGCAAACCCAGGTTCGCCAGGTCCCGGCCTGCCCGGTTGCGGCCCGAACAACACGCTGGTCGGTTCTTCACCCAGGCGATCAGTCACCCGTTCAAGCGTGCGCGCACTGCGATCCGCGTTGTCGAGCAAGATGTTGATGCGTGGCAGCGTCTGGCTTTCGAAACTGCCGGCGGCCTGACCGACTTGCTCCGCGCTCGACGCCGCGCGATCGAGTACTTCCAGTCGGCGCCCCAATTCGGTCGACAGCTTGCCGAAGGAGAGCAGCGTTTCGTCGGCACGCAGCAGGAGCGGCGCGACGCCCGCGATCGTACGGCGACTGTCATTGGCCAGCGCGGTCACCGCGTCGGCGGCCGGTTTGACCTCGTCGGCAAGCTGTCCGACGCGCAGCGATACGGCCTGCAAACTGCCCAGCGACTGCACCAGAAGTTTCTGGTTGTCGTCGCCCAACAGCTTGTTGACCTGATCCATCGCGGTCGAGGCGCGCACCAGCAAGTCTTCTCCGGAAATGCTGAAGCGGTCGAACATCGACGGACGGATATTGAGGCGCGCCGGCGATTGCGCGCTTGAAGGCAGGAGCTTGGCATCACGCACCTTGGGGTCACTATCCAATTGCACATAGGCCAGGCCGGTCAGGCCCTGCATGCCGAGTTCGGCGAAGGTGGCGGTGGTGATCGGGGTGGTAGGCAAGACGCCGATGCGCACCAGGATCTGCCCGGGGTTTTCGCGGTCGAATTCGATCGCCTCGACCTTGCCCACTTCCATGCCGCGGTAGCGCACCGCTGCCTGCGGGTTCAGGCCAGCCACCGTGCCGCTGGTGGCGAGCACATAGGGCAGGCGTTCCTGGGTGTCGCGGTTGAGCCACATGGCGGCGGCCACGATGCCGACGGTCAAAAGTACCGTGAATATGCCGGCCAGTAGCGCGTGAGAACGGTTTTCCATGGCTTATCGATCCG
Organism: Burkholderiales bacterium; assembly: GCA_043786185.1. Classification (GTDB taxonomy): domain Bacteria; phylum Pseudomonadota; class Gammaproteobacteria; order Burkholderiales; family JAEUOS01; genus JAEUOS01. The sequence goes on along the minus strand of JAYVWK010000166.1, from coordinate 1,870 downwards.
GTGCGCGCCGCTGTCGCCGCCCGCACCCTGGGTGAGCCCCGCGCTCCCGCAAGGCGGGCGGGGCTGAAACTAAACCGCGTAACGCGGAACTCACAGGATCCATCTTATACAACAAACGGGTAATCACGAATCACCTCGATGGCGCGCTGCGCGCGCTCGCCCAGGAAGAAGGTCTTGATGAACGGATGCGGAATCGCGATCACCTCGCGCACCGGACCTACGGCAATTACTTTCTGGTCAGCCAGTACCGCCACACAGGTGGTCAGTTCGAACAGGGTATCGAGGTCGTGGGTCACCATCACGACGGTGAGCTTGAGTTCGCGATGCAGCTCGCGAATCAGGGCGACAAACGAATCGGAGCGATCGGGATCGAGCCCGGCGGTGGGCTCGTCGAGAAACACCAGTTCGGGTTCGAGCGCCAATGCACGCGCTAAGGCGATGCGCTTGACCATGCCGCCGGAAAGGTCGGCCGGCATTTTGTAGGCATGACGCGGCTCGATGCCGACCATTTGCAGTTTGAGGAGCACGATGTCGCGGATCAGGTCTTCGTCGAAACACTTGAGCTCACGCAAGGGCAGGGCGATGTTGTCGAATACCGGCAGCGCCGAGTACAGCGCGCCTTCCTGGAACAGCACGCCCCAACGGTTGCGCAGTTCCTGCAGGGCGGCGCGATCGGAGGAATCCAGGCGCTCACCGAAGATCGATACGCTGCCTTGGTGCGGCGTCTCCAGGCCCAGCATCTGGCGCAACAGCGTGGTCTTGCCCGAGCCGGAGCCGCCGACCAAAGCCAGGATTTCGCCGCTGCGCACCTTGAGATCGACGCCGCGATGCACCACGAACTCGCCAAACTTGGTCCACAGCCCTTCGATCTCTATGACGTACTCGTCTTTATGTGGCAGCGGGGCAGCCATGTGATAGCTCATATGCCGACGTTCGAGAACGCGATCGCGAACACCGAGTCAGCTAAGATCACCACCGTGATCGAGGACACCACTGCGCTGGTGGTGCCACGCCCCAGACTTTCGGTATTGGGTTCGATGCGCAAGCCGAAATGACATGACACCAGGGCGATCAAGGCGCCGAACACGATGCCCTTGCCCAGTCCGATCCACAGGTTGGCGATCTTGACCGCGTTGGGCAGGGCGTTGAAAAAGTAGGACATCGAAAGGTCGAGCTGGATTTTTGCGGCCACCATGCCGCCCAGGAGCGACACCATGTCGGTCCACAGGATCAGGAGCGGCAGGGCGATCGCCAGCGCCACCACCTTGGGCATGATCAGCCGAAACCCCTGCGGAATGCCCATGACCGTAAGCGCGTCGAGTTCTTCGGTGACGCGCATGACGCCCAGTGACGCAGTCATGGCTGAGCCCGAGCGGCCGGCTACCAGGATCGCCGCCAGCACCGGACCCAGCTCGCGGATGATGGCCACGCCCAGCAGATCGACGATGAAGACATCGGCGCCGAATTGCTTCAATTGCTTGGCCGACAGGTAAGACAACACGATACCGATCAGGAAGCCCACCAGCGCGGTGATGCCCAGTGCCTGCGTGCCTGAGCGATACAGGTTGGCCGAGATTTCGCGCCACGGCCCGGCCTGCGGCCGTGCGGCGAAGCGTCCGAGATCGAGCACGACCTGCCCCAGCAGGCGCACGAAGCCGGACAGGTGTTCGATAAAGCGCCGGGTCTCGGTGCCGATCGCCACCAGGGCGCCGAACGGATCGAGGCGGACGGGATGCGCGGGGATCGCCTGCATGTGCCGGAAATTTTCGAACAGCATGCGGTGCTGCGGATCGAGGATGAGATTCGCAGGCTCACGCCCGCCCCAGGCCTGCCAAAGCATGAGGGCGCCGACATGATCCATCGCGCTGGC
>JAYVWK010000165.1:0-2718 GCA_043786185.1 Burkholderiales bacterium | reverse complement strand
GTTGCTTGCGGCAAGTCCTTGCGTGCCACCAGTGTGTACGAGTACTTGACCGCCAGCCCCACCGGCACGAAATCCTTTTGCGGGTCGTAGGACAGCTTGGGATACAGGCCCGGATTGAGTGCGATGTTCGACAAGCCGCCCAACAGCAGCGTGTAGCCGTCGGCCGGCGCTTTCGCCACCGCCTCGGTGCCCACCAGGGTGCCGGCGCCCGGGCGGTTTTCCACCACCATCGGCTGCCCCAGGAGGGGCCCGAGCTTGTCGGCCAGTTGTCGCGCCACCGTGTCGAAGCCGCCACCGGGGGGTTGCGGCACGATCAGCTTCAGTGGCCGGTTCGGAAAGTCCTGCGCGGCAAGCGGCATGGAAAAGGCGGCGCAGGCCGCGAACATACTGGCGCTCAAGATTCGCATCGTTGGTGTCTCCGTCGTTATCGCAACGCCCAGGCGTCTGCCGGTTCGCGTGCCGCGCCTGGCTTGGGCGCCAGATGTATTCAAATTCCGCTTTGCACCGGCGGCGCATCCCATGCCGCTTCGCCGGCCAGCCATTTGGCACCGCGTGCGTACAAGGCCTGCACCACCGCGCCCTTCAAGCCGGGCATGTCGGTCTTGATCTTGAAGCCGATGCGGCTTTGCAGATAGGCCAGGTGGCGATAGCCCTCGGGAAACTGCGCCAGCAGTGCCGCGTCGAGCTTGAGACTTACGCCCGGGTCCACCACATCCATACGGTCCTTCTCATAAATCGGCTGGCGCCGTACGATGCGCCAGGTGCCGTCGCGCTTTTCGAAGAAATCGTAAAAACGCCCGGTGCAGACCACGTCGACTGTCACCCCGTCGACCGGCGCGCGTTGATTGATGGTCATCTTGGTTTGCGCCACCGCGCGTTGCCCCGCCAGATCGACACTCGATCCGCCCAGAAAATGCAGGATCGATACGCCCTTGTCGAAACCCGCGCGACTGACCTCGATGAACGCGGAGGCCGGTCCCTGGAACCAGGTGGCGCTCATCCAGCCGTCGTCGTGCCAGACGCTGCGAAAACGCTCCCAGTCACCAGCGTCGCGCCAGACCGCCCAGTTCTGCACTGTTTCAATGATGGCCAACTTGTCGATCAGCGATTCGTTCATTCCTGTCATGCCTTAAGCGGTGAAACGGTGACTTCGTTCCTGCAAGTATACGAGCCACCAATCTTCCGCCGCCGAGACACACGACCATGCCGACGAAACCGGCAAAGGTGGCAAAGTTGCGGCGTACCGCTACACTTGGTGCCCGCATCACCAGACCATCGCCAAACCCAAACGAGGGCCAGACCGTGCAAATCGCCAGCCAATCCATACTTGATCGCCGACCCGATCGGCGCCGTTTCATGACCTTGGCGGCAGCTGCCGTGGCAACGGCCACCGCGGGTTTCGCGCCGCTGCGCGCGCAGGCCGCCGCGCCCCATGGTTTGCCCGCCCTGCCGTACGCGGAAAACGCCCTCGATCCGGTGATTTCGCCCAACACCATGGCTTTTCACTACGGCAAGCATCATCGAGGCTACGTCGACAATCTCAACCGCATGGTGGCGGGCAGCGCGTTCGCCGACGCCTCCCTGGAGCAGATCGTGCGCGCAACCGCCGGCCGTGCCGAACAGGCCGCGATATTCAACAATGCCGCGCAGATCTGGAACCACAGCTTTTACTGGCAGAGTCTCAAGCCCAAAGGCGGCGGCGCACCGCCGAGCATCCTGCGGCAAAGACTGGAAGCATCATTTGGCAGCGTTGAGGCCTGCAGGAAAGAATTGGCGGCGGCGGCACTGGCGCAGTTCGCCAGCGGATGGGCCTGGCTGGTGGCTGACGGCGAGCGGATTCGGGTGAGCAGAACCTCGAACGCGGACACGCCCTTGACCAGCGGCCTCAAACCGCTCTTGACCATCGACGTGTGGGAACATGCGTACTACCTTGACTACCAGAATCGCCGTGCCGACCATGTGAACGCGGTGCTCGACCGGCTCATCAATTGGGAATTCGCGTTGCAGAATCTTTCCGCGTAAGCCCTTGCCGCGACTCCTGTGAATTTTCCCGGCCGGGCTGCGCAACTTGCTGCGCGCCCCTGCGGGTGCCCGCCAACCGGCGCATACCTGCGCACCATTCCACCATGCTCACCTTTCAATGATCCGTCGCAGCAATTCGCGCGCCACCCTGCTGGTCGCACTGGGTGTAGCACAGGGGGTTCACGCGCAGGCTCCGCCGCCAGCGGCCGGTGCCGCCGACGACACACCCGCGGTGGTGGTCACAGTCACCAGCGTCGCCCAGCCTAGCTTCGACACGCCTGCGGCGGTTGACGTGGTGTCCGGTCGCACGCTCAGGGAAGGCCAGCGTCAGGTCAACCTGTCGGAAACGCTGTCACGGGTGCCCGGCCTCAACATCGCCGACCGCCAGAATCTGGCGCAGGACCTGCAAATTTCATCGCGCGGCTTTGGCGCACGTTCGTCCTTCGGGGTGCGCGGCATTCGTTTGTACGCCGATGGAATTCCAGCCAGCATGCCTGACGGATCGGGCCAGGTAGCGCATTTTTCGCTGTCCTCCGCGGCACGGATCGAGGTGCTGCGCGGCCCTTTTTCCGCGTTGCACGGCAATGCCGCCGGCGGGGTTATTGCGATCTTCAGCGAGGACGCGCCACCAGGCTTGCGAATCACTCCCCAGCTAAGCGCCGGCAGCTTCAACACCTGGCGCCTGGGCGCGCAGGT
>JAYVWK010000164.1:0-4842 GCA_043786185.1 Burkholderiales bacterium | reverse complement strand
ATGCGTGACGTAGGGCTCGCCAGAGGTGCGACTGCGGGTCTGCGTGCGGCGAATGAACATGCACGGGATGATGCACGAAAAGTCGGCCGTGCGGCCAGTGTGCAAAAAATATTATGGCACTACATTTCGCCTTCCAAAGCAAAACCCAATGTTGACAAGGCCTTGCCGTCGGCACGGCTTGGAAATCAACGAAGAATTGACAAACTCGGCCTAAAGCGGAACGGGCGGTCAATCTCGATTTTTCCGAGCAACTGGCGCCTGCTTCGCGGAAGCCAGTCGTGCCGCATCAATTGTCTTTGCGTTTCCGGCTCCTTGGTCAAGACTTGTCTTCCGAAAGCCAACTGACGGTTGCGACACCACGGCTTGCAAGCGCGACGTCGGGCAGTAGTAATGATGTCAATGTTCCGGCCTGCGCTTCGATGACGATTCGGCGCATTGCTGCACGCGGCCGCCATTCGCCCAGGGCACACCATGCTGCGGCGCAAAAAATGTTTGAAAAACAATGGTCTTCGTCAAATTCGCAGAGTACAATGGCGGGTTTTGCACTGCAGCATTCTTGCTTCTGAACGCATCATGCGTTTTTGAGCCAAAAGCAGCGGCGCAGCGAATCCATCGCCTTCGAGGTTTTCATGTCCCGCAATTTGCGCAATATCGCCATCATCGCCCACGTCGACCACGGCAAGACCACGCTGGTCGACAAGCTTCTGCAACAGGCCGGCACCTTCGCCGCGCACCAGCATGTGACCGAGCGGGTGATGGATTCCAACGATCTCGAGCGCGAGCGCGGCATCACGATCCTGGCCAAGAACTGCGCTGTCGAATACGAAGGCACGCACATCAATATCGTCGACACCCCCGGCCATGCCGATTTCGGCGGCGAGGTTGAGCGCGTTCTATCGATGGTCGATGGTGTGCTGTTGCTGGTTGACGCGGTCGAGGGGCCGATGCCGCAGACCCGCTTTGTCACGCGCAAGGCGCTGGCGCTGGGCTTGAAGCCGATCGTGGTGGTCAACAAGATCGATCGCCCCGGTGCGCGGCCGGACTGGGTGGTGAACCATACTTTCGACCTGTTCGACAAACTCGGCGCCACCGAGGAGCAGCTCGATTTTCCTGTGGTGTATGCCTCCGCCTTGCACGGCTGGGCCACGCTCGATTACAACCAGCCCGAACCGAACATGCGTACCCTGTTCGAGGCGGTGTTGAAGCACGTGCCGATGCGCGCGGCTGACCCCGAAGCACCGCTGCAACTGCAGATCTGCTCGCTTGACTATTCCAGCTTTGTCGGGCGCATCGGTGTCGGCCGGGTTGCCGCCGGGCGCATTCGCTCGGGCCAGTCGGTGGTGGTGATGAACGGTCCGGACGCCACGCCGGTGGCCGCCAAGGTCAATCAGGTGTTGGTGTTCAAGGGCTTGGAGCGCACCGTGGTCGACCAGGCCGAAGCCGGCGACATCGTGCTGATCAACGGCGTCGAGGACATCGGCATTGGTGTGACCTTGTGCGACCCGGCCAGCCCGGTGGGCATGCCCTTGCTCAAGGTGGACGAGCCGACCCTGACCATGAACTTCATGGTCAACACCTCACCCCTGGCCGGGCGCGAAGGCAAGTTCGTGACCAGTCGGCAAATCCGCGAGCGCCTCGAGCGCGAACTGCAATCAAACGTGGCGCTGAAGGTCGAATTCACCACTGACACCGAAACCTTCATCGTGTCCGGGCGCGGCGAACTGCACCTGACCATTCTGCTGGAAACCATGCGCCGTGAAGGCTATGAACTGGCCGTGGGCCGCCCGCGCGTGGTGATGAAGGATGTCGGCGGCGAGCGCCAGGAGCCCTACGAGCTTCTGACGGTCGACGTCGAAGACAGCCACCAGGGTGCGGTGATGGAAGAGCTGGGGCGGCGCCGCGGTGACCTGCAGGACATGGCGGCCGACGGCAAGGGGCGCACGCGCCTCGAATACCGGATTCCGGCGCGCGGGCTGATCGGGTTTCAGGGCGAATTCCTGACTCTGACCCGTGGCACCGGCCTGGCCAGCCATATCTTCGACGACTACGGTCCGGTCAAGGGCGACATGGACGAGCGCCACAACGGTGTGCTCATCAGCCAGGACGATGGTGCCGCTGTGGCGTATGCGCTGTGGAAATTGCAGGATCGCGGCCGCATGTTCGTCTCGCCCGGCGAGGCCTTGTATGAAGGCATGATCATCGGCATCCACTCGCGCGACAACGACCTGGTGGTCAACCCGATCAAGGGCAAGCAACTGACCAACGTGCGTTCCTCAGGCACCGATGAAGCCGTGCGCTTAGTCACGCCGATCGAGCTGACGTTGGAAAAAGCGGTGGAATTCATCTCCGACGATGAATTAGTCGAGATCACCCCCAAGAACATCCGCCTGCGCAAGCGGCACCTCAAGGAACACGACCGCCGCAAGGCTGAACGCCAGGCGGCTTAAGCGACGCCGGCGGGGGCCCGCCCGCCGTTCGAACGGGCTTGCGGTGCGAAATGCCGTGCTTCGAACGTGCTTTGCCAGGCGACATCAAGCAGCAGGTCGCAAACCACTCGCGTGCCAAAGCCCCCGCCCTCCAGTTCCAGGCTGCCTGCCCGAGTCGCGGCCGGCTCGCCGCGCTTGTCGGCGAATACCGCGCTCAAGCGCTCCATCAGCGCACGCTTGTAGCCGGCGTCTTCGTTGCCGGCCAGATGCGCACCCTTGGTTTCGAGCACCACTAAGCGGCGCTGATTCGGGGCGTCGAGCACCGCGAACACAAAGTCCGGGTACACCTTGTCACGCTTCCAGCCCTGTAGCCCGTACTGCCGCTTAGCGACATTGCGGTGCCACCACTCGACCGCCGCGCGGTCGTCGAGATAGCAGGCGAAGCCGCTTTCGAAGTTGTTAAAGCCGTTGCGGATGAAGGGCTCGAACAGGCTCTTTTCGACTAAGCGAGCGTCGTCACGGATCAGCGGCTCGGGTTTGCCGTCGAGATCGAAAGCGAATTCGAGCGGCAATTCGTAATCCGCCGCATCCGCGCGCAGCGCGAACTCGATGCGGCCGTGAGCCACCAGCTCGCTAAAGCATGCCGCGGCCAGCCGGTCACGCTCGGTTTCCACATCCACCCGCATACGTTCGATCATCGAGGCCGTCGAGGCCGCCAGCGTGGATTCATCGAAGCCGGCGCCCTGCAGGCGGCCGAGTGCGCCATCGACCCACAGCCAGACCCAGAACGGATTGGGTGCGATGTCGGTCAGCGAACGCACCAGGCGCGCGCGATCGAGTGGGGCGCGCAGAATTACGCCGGGTTCGCGCAAGCGGATCCAGTGCGGGTCGAAGGCTCCGGGCGTAGCCAATGTGGATGGGTTGCGCGGCGTCGGTGCCCAGTCTGCCAGCAGTTTGCCGGCATCGAAGTCGGCCCAGTCGATGGCGGCGAGTACGTCGCTTTCGTAGTCCAGGGCGCGGCGTTGTGGCCCCGCGGTAGTGGCGCTTGAAGTGACAGTCTCGACCCACGTGACTCGTGGCAGGAAGATGCGTGCCTTGGCGAAGGCGGCGCGACGCTTCATCACATGCCTGCGCGGCGCCGCGCCGGGGTCGCCTTCGACCTTGACCGCGAGCGCTAAGTCGCTCATGCCCTCGCCTTCGAGCGATTTCTTGATCGCGCCCACCACATCGGCGGTCTTGGCGTCATGGCACAGCACATGGCACTCGTTGAGCGCCGGGCGCGCGGTTTTCACCGTCTGCGGCTGGCGCAGAATTCGTCCGACCAATTGGGTCAGCGCGTTCAGCGAGCGGCCGGCGGCCAGCGCGCAAAGCACGTAAGCGAACGGGCAGTCCCAGCCTTCGGAAAGCGCTTGCTTGGTGATGATGGCGCGCACTTCGCAAGTGGGCGAAAGGAGGTCGATGTTTTCCGGTGTCTTCAGATCATTCTGATCGGAGGTTTTGATCGCGATCTGCGCTTCGGAAAAGCCGAGCTGCAACAGATAAGCCCGCGCGTCTTCGGCGTGGATCGCGCCGGCGTCGCGCTGGTCGCGGCCGGTGCGCTCGACCTGCACCAGGAGTATCGGGCGAATATAGCGCGAGGTTTCGGATTGCAGGATCACGGCCTCGCGTTGCAGTGTGTCCAGCCGTTCGACCGCGGCGGCCAGACATGCCTGCCAGCCGCCCCAGGCTTTTACCTCGACGTTGATCGGCAGCTTGATCATTTCCGCTTCGTCGAGATCGGTGCCGCGCACGTCCACCAGAATATTCGAGCCATGTGTGCGGCTGTTCTTGTCGACGCTCTTGCCGCGCGGGGTCGCCGAGAGCTCAAGCAAAAACGCGGGGTTGAAGCCGTCCAGGGTGGCCAGCGCGGTCTCGGTATAGGCGTGGTGGCCTTCGTCCATGATCACCACCGGCTTCACTAAGCGCATCACATTGCCCAGCGAATCCTTGATGATCGAGCCCTTGGTCGCGCGTGCTTCTTCCGCGCTAGCGCCGAACGGCGCGTAGACATCCAGGTTCGGCACCCGTTCGAGCAACTGCCAGTGCGCCTCCAGATCGTCCTCTCGCGGGAAAAACCCCAGGACGTTGCCGCGATCGCGAAAGAACTTCAGCGTTTCCTTGCTCTGCCGGGCGGCCGATTGCAGCATCAGCACCAGCACGCACAAATGGCTTTCCACATCGATACGGGTCAGGGGCGCGGTCTTGTCCAGCAGCTTGACGCGTCCGGCGCCGGCAACGTTGAGCAACTGGCGGTACGGGTGGTCGCGGTCGCCAAGCGCTTTCCAGGTTTGCCGGTAGATCGCATCGTTGGGCACCACCCACAGCACCAGCCCGGTCGAGCGCCTGAGCAACTTGGTGAAAATCTGCCCGACGGCCG
>JAYVWK010000163.1:0-5003 GCA_043786185.1 Burkholderiales bacterium | reverse complement strand
CCGGTGCATGCGGGTCGCCGCGCCGCATGTCGGCAATCATCGCAGCGCGCCGGGGCGGGCTCTGGAAGGCGGTCAACACGCGCGCCGATACGCGATCGGCGCGAAACGCGAAATGTGCGCCCAGGCGTACCGAAAAGCCCATGGCCCCAGGGCTATCGGTTTGCGCCAGCACCAGGATGCGGGCGGCATGCAGCACCACCAGGTGATTCGACTGGCCGGTGGCGTGCGCCAGTTCTCGCATGCGCGGCAGGGCCGCATCCAGCAGTTGCCGCGTTCCGCGCTGGCGATGCGCCAATTCGAACAGGCGCAGCGTCAGACCATAGGTGCCGTCGGCCGGGTTGCGCAGCAGGTAACCGCGCCGCTCCAGCACGTCGATCATGCGAAACAATTCGCTGGCCGAGCGCCCCAGGCGGGTGGCGATCTGATTCTGCGTCAGGCCCGGTGCGCCGGCCAGCAATTCCAGCACGTCGAGGCCCTTTTCCAGGGCCGGCGCGCTGTATTGGCCATTGCTGCCGCTTGAGTCTGCGGTGGAGTCGGGCATCAGGGCTGGCATCATGCTTTTCCAGGTTGCGCTGCAGCTTGACTTGCTTGGTGCTTTGATTTTATATTTGAACACTGAATTTACCAATAAATACTTGAAACAAGCATCCACATGCCCGCAGTTCTCGACGCCGCCGCTGTTGCCGCCTACCGGCGCAACGGCATTCACTTTCCGCTGCGCGTTCTGGCCGCCGCCGAGGCCGCAGCCATGGTCGCGCGCCTGGAAGCCATCGAGGCGGACCACGGCGGCCGCCTGCCGGCGCGTATCAACCAGAAGCCGCATCTGCTGTTTCCCTGGCTCAACGAGCTGATTCGCGATGCGCGCATCCTCGATGCGGTTGAAGACGTGCTGGGCCCGGACATCCTGTGCTGGAGCGCGCAGTTCTTCACCAAGAACGGCCACGACCCCAGCTATGTTTCCTGGCATCAGGACGGCACCTACTGGGGCTTGTCGTCACCCGACGTCGTCACCGCCTGGGTCGCGCTCACGCCTTCGACGGTTGAAAGCGGCTGCATGCGGGTGGTGCCGGGCACGCATCACAGCCAAATGGCGCACAACGATACCTTCGCCGAGCGCAACCTGCTGTCGCGCGGCCAGGAGATCGCCGTCGAAGTCAGGCAGGATCAGGCGATCGACGTGATTCTCGCACCCGGCGAAATGTCCTTGCACCACGTGCTGCTGGTGCATGGCTCCGAGCCCAATGCCGCCCACCACCGGCGCATCGGTTTCGCAATTCGGTATGTGTCGGCCGATGTGTACCAGACCTCCGGTGTGCGCGAATCCGCCACCCTGGTGCGCGGCGTTGATCGCAAGAAGCACTTCGATCATGAATTGCCGCCGGAATTCGACATGCATCCCGACGCTGTGGCGCGCCATGCCGCGATCATCGAGCGCCAGCTCCGGGTGTTGTACGCGGGTGCCGCCAAACCCGGCAAGCTGGGGCCAAGCATCGTGGCCGCGCAGTAGGCGGCCTGTCGTTGTATCACGTACTCAATTAGAGCTCATTTAAGGAGACATCATGCACAAGCGTTCCCTGTTGTTGGCGGGTTTGATGGTCGGAATGTTCCCGGCGGCGTCCGTGTTCGCGCAGGACAACATTCGCATTCGCTTCGCGCACTCATTGTCAACCACCGAACCGGCGCACCTGGCGGCCGAGTTTTTCGCCAAGAACGTGGCGCAACGCACCAACAATCGGGTGCAGATCCAGGTGTTCCCGAGCGAGCAGTTGGGGCCGGGCAAGGAAGTGAACGAAATGATTCGCCAGGGCGCCAACGTGATGAACATCACCGACCCCGGTTACCTGTCCGATTTCGTGCCCGACATCGGCGTGCTCAACGGGCCGTACCTGATCAAGGACCCCAAGGATTACGCCAAGCTGCTTGGCTCCGACTGGTACAAGGGCACCGAGAAAAAGCTCGAAGCCGCAGGTTTCAAACTGATCATGGCCAACGGGTTTTTCGGCCAACGCCATCTGATCGCCGACAAGGCGGTGCGCAAGCCCGAGGACATGGCCGGCATGACCGTGCGCGTGCCGCCCAACACCATGTGGGTCGAGACCTTCAAGTCGATGGGTGCGCGCCCGACCACGGTGCAGTGGTCCGAGGTCTACAACGCGCTGCAGCAGAACGTGGTGGTGGCGGCCGAAGCGCCGCTCGGTTCGCTGTGGGGCTCCAAGCTGCATGAAACGCGCAAGGTGATTTCGATGACCGGGCATTTCACCGCTTTCGTGATGTGGCCGATCAACGCCAACTACTTCAACAAACTGCCGGCTGACGTGCAACGGGTATTGCTGGAGGAGGGCAGGAAGGCGGGCGACGAGATGACCCGCCTGACGCTCGAACTGCAGAGCGACTATGTCTCCAAGTTCAAGGCTGCCGGCGTGACCTTTGTGTCGGATGTGGACCTGGCGGCGTTCCAGAAGTCCACCGCGTCGGTGTACAAGGCGTTTCCCAAGTGGACGCCAGGCTTGCACGAGACCGTGATTGGCGCGCTGCGCAAGTAGGCAGTCGGCGGCTGATCCGCGCGGCCGTAGCGGCCGTCATTCGGACCGGTTGCCCGCAGCGATGTCGCTTCTCAAGGCCTTAGGGCTCACCGTTCCCACGCGCGCGCAACTGCTCGACCAGTTCGAGGAGATTGTGGCTTGTCTGGCGTTGGCCGGCGTGGTTTTAGCGGTCAGCTGGGGCGTGATCACGCGTTACATCACCGCCCAGCCGGCGGCCTGGGCCAGCGAGATTGCGACCCTGTGTTTTGCGTGGGTGGTTTTTTTCGGCGCCACCGCGTGCGTGAAGTACCGCCTGCACCCCTCGATCGACATGTTGGTGGTGCGCCTGCCGCGCGAACTCCAGGTGATCGTGCGCTGGCTCAATCACGCCCTGGTGCTGGGTTTCTGTCTGTTCATGGCCTGGTTCGGCACCCGCTTCGCGATCGACGCCTGGGTAAGCCCGAGCCCGGTATTGCGCTACCCCATGACCTGGCTTTACGGTCCGGTGGCCTTCTGTTTCGCGCTGATGGCGCTGCGTTATCTGCAGGTGCTGCGGCGCGGTGCCTGGCAGATCGAAGGCGAAAGAGAAACCCATGTGGGCTGACTGGGTGCCGGCTATTTTGATGCTGGTGCTGTTCGCGCTGGAAACGCCGATCGCGTTCGCCATCGGTATTTCGGCACTGTCGTTTTTCCTGATCGACGGCGAAGTGCCGCTCAACATCTTCGTGCAGAAGATGGTGACGGCGACCGACTCCTATCCGCTGCTGGCGATTCCGTTTTTCGTGCTGGCCGGTGCCATCATGAACAAGGCCGGCATCACGCGCCGCCTGCTGGCGCTAGCCGACGCCATGGTCGGCCACATGACCGGCGCGCTGGCGCAGATGTGCACCGTGCTGGCCACCCTTTTGGGCGGGCTCACGGCCTCCTCCTCGGCGGATGCGGCGATGCTGTCCAAGGTGCTGGGGCCGGAAATGGTCAAGGCCAATTACAGCCCGGCCTTCGCCGCGGTGATCACCTCGTGTGCGGCCATCATCACCGCGCTGATACCGCCTTCGATCGGCCTCATCATCTATGGCTATATCGCCGATGTGTCGGTCGGGCGCCTGTTCATCGGCGGCATCATCCCGGGCTTGTTGCTGGCTGCTTCGCTGATGATCGTGACCTGGTTCATCGCCAGAAAGCGCGGCTACCTGCCGCTGCGGCGCGAATTCGCCGGCATGGCGGTTCTTGGGCGCAGCTTTCGCGAGGCGTTGTGGGCGCTGTCGATCCCCGTCTTCATCATCATCGGCATTCGCTACGGCATCTTCACGCCGACCGAGGCCGGCGCCATCACGGTGCTGTATGTGATTCTGGTGGGCATGTTCGCCTACAAGAGCTTGACGCTCGCGGACCTGCCGCGCATGATGAAGGAAACCGCGCTCGATACCAGTTCGGTGATGCTGATGATCTGCGCGGCTTCGGCCTTCGGTTTTTACCTGGCCTGGGAGCGGATTCCACCGCAAATGGCGGCCTGGCTGGTGTCGCTGACCCGCGACCCGGTCACGCTGTTGCTGCTGATCAACGTGTTGCTGATCGTACTGGGTACGGCGGTCGAAGGCACTTCGGCGCTGATCATCTTAACGCCGATCTTCGTGCCTATCTTAGTCAAGCTCAATGTCGATCCGGTACATTTCGGTATTGTGCTGGTTACCAACCTGACCATTGCGGGCGTGACACCACCGGTGGGGCAGATGATGTTCATCAGCTCGCAGGTGCTGCGGGTGCCGATGGAGGACTACACGATGGAAGTGCTGCCGTTTCTCGGCGCGATGCTGGTGGTGCTTCTGTTGTTGACCCTGTTCCCGCAAATCACCCTGTGGCTGCCGAACCTGATGTACGGCCAAGCGGTCGGATGAAGTTTCGCGCCGCGGTGCTGCACAAGGTCGGCCTGCCGCTTGCGATCGAGACCGTGGAACTCGGGCCCCTCAAAGCCGGCGACGTGCTGGTACGGGTGCGTGCCAGCGGTTTGTGCCATACCGATCTGGAGGTCATGCAGGGCTCGCTCGCGTATCCGCTGCCGATCGTGCTGGGGCATGAGGGCGCCGGCGTGGTCGAGCAAGTCGGCGCCGATGTCACCGCGGTCAAGCCGGGCGACCATGTGGTGTGCTCGTGGAACCCGCACTGTGGCCACTGTTTTTATTGCGAACGCGACCAGCCGATCCTGTGCGAACCGTTCACGCGCCACCAACCGGCCGGGCATATGTTGGATGGCCAAGGGCGCTATTTTCTGGGTGGCGCCAAATTGCATCATTTTTCGGTGATGTCCTCACACGGTGAATACTGCGTGGTGCCGGAGTCGGGGGCGATCCGCGTGCCGGAAGCGATTCCGTTCGACCGCGCCTGCCTGATCGGCTGCGGCGTGATGACCGGCGTCGGCGCGGTATCGCGCATGGCGCGGGTCGAGGCGGGTGCGACCGTTGCGGTCATCGGTTGCGGCGCGGT
>JAYVWK010000162.1:0-4057 GCA_043786185.1 Burkholderiales bacterium | reverse complement strand
TCGGCCGGATCGGACGGCGAAAATCTCCGCACGCTGCGCACAAAAAAGGCCACCCGAAGGCAGCCTGGTTTTGCTTTTTTACCTGTGGTGGAGAGGGTGCTCTGCCGAATGGCCTGCGGTTGCTTGCGTGCGGGGTGTGCCTGTGCCAAGTCCGCCGACTGCTCCGCCAGCCCGGCCACCTTGTCAGCGCTGTCCGGCCCCACGCTGTAGACGCCCTTCTTGCTGGCAGCCCTCACAGCGCGGTCAAGGCGTTCGGTGATGCCATGGGTCCACCCGGACCGCGAAACGCCCGTACAGGCCGTTCTGGCGCGGATGGCGGGGTGCTGCGTGCCGCACCTTTCATAGAAAAGGCGCGCGAGCGCGAGGGACGCCGGGACGCGGCGGGCCATCACAACTCCACCACCGCAACGGTGATGCCCAACTCTGCTGCGAGTTGGTCGAGGGCCGCATCGCGTCCAGAGCGGTACTGGTGCCGTTCGGAAGCGGTCAAGCCCTTCGGGAGGCTCGGTGTCCACTCGACGCACATCTGCACCGTTGCGCCGGGTTCGATGCGTGAAATGGATAACGTGCATGTCCGGGTACCGACTGGCCAGGAACGGGTCAGGATTGCTGCCGACGCGCTCACGGTTGCGCTCCCACAGCTGCCGAAGTGCGCTGTTCTATCCCCCCCCGTACCCCCTATGGCACATGGCGCACATGGCGCACCCTCTGCGCCTTCTGTGACGGGTGATTCAACACTGGCACATGGCGCACATGGCGCACATGGCGCAACTCCGGCCAACTGATAGCCCTCGTCAGTCAACGCCCAACGCTCATGCTGCTTTCGGTTGGTGTCCTTGTAGGTCTCGCGCTTCACCAAGCCGGCGCGCTCAGCGTCCCGCAGCAGCGAGAAGATTTCACCGGCCTTTCGCTTACTCGGGAAGGTCTTCTCCTCGGACAACACCTTGGCCGCGTTGTTCCTTGACTGAGGAAGCGTGGCGACAAATTCACCTCGGCAATAGAACTCGTGGATCAGTCGCATCAGCGCCCGGGTATCGTTCTTCTCCTGCATCCCGGCAACAAAGCCAGACGCGGGCGCGTCGAGCGTCGGCAGGCCATTGGTTGGCCAGATGATCTGGAGCGGGTCGCGCTTCGGTCCCAGATTCCACTTCTGGTGTTGCAGCTCAAGTTGCCCGGGAGACTTTTCAAGCAGAAACAGGCGAGACCGGACGCTGTTGTGCCAGGCCGTCGAACCGCTGTAGCTCTCGATAGTTGCATCTCGCGACGCGCGGCTCGTGGTCTTGTCCACATGGGCCATCAACACAACCGCGCCACCGCGCGGCCGCACCAATCGAGCCAGGCTGGCTATGAACCCACGCACCATCTTGCGCACGATCTCGTCGCCGTCGTAAACGTCGCTGCTGTTGTCGATCAGAACAACATCTATTGCGTGTTGCTCGATGTACTCCTGCAGCGCCTCATAGGTCGCAGTCGTGGCACCGACCCGCATGCCGTCAATCCGTCTCTCTGCGTAGAGCGTGGCGTCGAGGTCGGTCGCATCGATCACACGCATGCTCTGCGCCAACTCGGCCGGGTCAATGTCCAGCGCACGGCATATCCGGGTCAGGCGCTGCCGAAGGAGCGGAGCCGGGTCTTCGGCAGAGAAGAACAGCACATTACCGCGCTCGACTGCATTGCCCAGGAAGTCGAGCCCGACTCCAATGCATGCCCCAAGCATCAGATTTACCGTTGACTTGCCGGCGCCGCCGTGACCACCGAACAGAGTCACGTGGCTGGCAGGAATGTAGCCATCCCACCACCAGCGCTGCGGCACAGGCCCGAGCGCATTGAGATCCTGGATGGACACCTCGGAGAACAACACCTTCGGCCTAACCGGTTCCTCTTCATGACGCACATCCCCCACCGGCTCGCGATGAACTGGCCGCGCCCTGCGCACCAATGCCTTGACGTCGTTTGCGCTCATGCCGCCCTCGCCAAGTTGTTCAGATCGGTCTGGTGCATACCGGACATTACGATGCTGGCCGACGCACCGCTCTCGACCCAGCGCATTGCGCAGCGGTCCGCAGCATCGATGCCGGCCTGGTCGTGGTCGGCCGCAATCATCAGCGACTCGATGCCGTCGAGCAGCGCAAACGCAGCGAGGTTGCCAGCGTCGATGCAGGCCCAGACTGGCGTGAAAGCGTGCGCCAGGCTCAGAGCCGTCTCGATCCCCTCGGCAATGCCCAAGCCATGCGTGACCGCCTCGTCCGGCCACAGGCGCACGACACCGCCTTTTTTGCGATGGCCGCCGAGCAGCATGCGCGGCGGATCGAACGGCACCTTGCTGCCGTCGGCGCAAATCCACGTGCGGTGCAGCGTGAGCGGATGGCCAGTGACCGCATCGGTGACCAACGCAACAAGTGCCGGGCCGACACTGCCGCTCGGCGAGTGTTTCAGCGATGGGTGAAAGCGCAGATCGCCATCTGCAGGCGGTATCACGCACGAGCGAGCAGTGAGGTAGGCGCGGCCTTCGCCGGTGATCGGCCTGCAAGCCGCCCAGAGCTCGTGCCCGAAGTCGGACAGCGTTTCGTGTCGGGTTGGCGCCGCAGCGCGCGCCTGTTGTGTTCCTGGAGTGCGCCACGCACCATCGTCGTCGCGGGTCTCGCGGTAGCCGCAGCGAAAGCAATGCGCGATACCGCCACGGTCGTCCAACGTCACGCCGCAGGTCCGGTCTTTCGGCCCCCGACCGCAGCCGGGACACTCCTGCCGGCTCGCGCCGTCCCAGTCGATGCGACTCACGATGGCGCTCCGACGCGCTGCAGGAAGGCCTCTACGGCGGCGATGTGGTCGAGCGACCGAAATATGCCCCATCGACTCACGATGAACGTGCCGTCGGCCAACTGCACCAGCTCATAGCCGGCGATGGCGGCGCGCGCGGTAAATGTGGCGATCATTTTCTCGTCACGCCGGCTCTCGTTGATGCCAGGCCCGACCGGATCAGCCACTGCAGTGCACGGGCGATTCATGCCGACACCTCGGTGCGCCCGGCCCGTGCCGCACGGCCCTTGGCAAGTTGCAGCGGTTCGGCTGCAGGTCTCTGCTGCCGCGGCATGTTTGCGATGGCCGCCTCAAGCGCGGCGCGAGAATGGCGCTTCAGCCTTGGGCCGAGCACGACGGGCTCAGGGAAGTACGGCTCGTGCTGCATTGACATGAACGTGCGCAGGCTCACGCCATAGAGAGCTGCTCCCTCGAGGTCGCTCAGCAGGAGCTTGCCGGACGGCACGCCGGTGTTCGCGGCGGACACGTTGCTTACGATGCGAGCCGGGGTTTGGGAAGCCCCGTGTGCCGTTACGGTTTGGCTACCCGCCACTCCGTGAAACTCTGATGTCTGCATGCCTTGCTCCATTTGGTGCAGGCAGTGTGCAGAGGGTGCATTAGTCCGAACTTTGGCCCCTGATCTAGCCGTAACCCAGCACTGGCGCGGGTTGCGGCTCTTTTTTGGGTCTGGTTTGTACCCATGTAATTTGACTTGATTTAGCTTGAATTCGCTGTGAACTTCACCTATCAATGAAGTCATGTACATCGAAGCCGTGGCCAATCGCAACTCACCGCCCGCCGTGCTGCTGCGTGAGTCCTATCGCGAGGGTGCCAAGGTTCGCAAGCGCACCCTGGCCAATCTGTCCTGCCTGTCGGGTGAAGTGATCGAGGGCCTGAAGCTGCTACTGCGCGGCGGCGTGGCGGTGACGAGCGCCGCCGAGGTCTTCAGCGTCGAGCGCAGCTTGCCGCACGGCCACGTTGCCGCGGTGCTGGGCAGCGCGCGCGGCTCGGGCGCCATGACCTGGTTCGGCGCGGCGCCCAAGGATTTGCAGCCGCTGCTGCTGGCCATGCTGACGGCGCGCGTCATCGCGCCCGCATCCAAGTTGGCCACGCACCGCATGCTGCACAACGACACGGCAACCTCCTCCCTGGGCCGCGTGCTCGGGGTCGACCAGTGCGGTGCCGATGACCTGTACCGTGCACTCGACTGGCTGCACGAGGCGCAGCCCGCCATCGAGCGCCGCCTGGCGCGCCAGCACCT